>JAGLQR010000133.1 GCA_023136725.1 Candidatus Aminicenantota bacterium | reverse complement strand
GTCAGGAGAAGTCAGACATAAGTGAGATCGTAAGCAATAAATTTGAAATTAAAGGATTACCGGTAATAATTCATCACTTTGAAGATATGAGTAAAAAAATGGTCAGCACTGCAGCTGATGATATAAAGCGGAAAGGTGAGTGTGCAACAATTATATCTTCAAATGAAGGAGGTAAATCCGCCATAGTAATTTCAATCCCATCTAACTTGACAAAAAAAGTCAATGCTAGTACTCTGATTAAGCAGATAGCCACTATAGTTAATGGAAACGGGGGCGGGCGCCCCGATTTTGCCCAGGCTGGCGGGGACGAAATAGTTGACCCCGAAGGCTTCAGAGCCAGGGTGGTGGAACTGCTAGAGAATACAAAATGAAAGCACTGATATTGTCCTTTACAATATGCTTCTTAATATCAGCCATTCATTTACCCGGAGAACTCATTGTTAAACTGGGTTCGGACGGTCGAATAATTGTCACCAACAACCCGGGATTTTCAAGTATCCGTTCAACCAGAAGTACTCCCAGTTTTACTGTCTCATCATATTCTTCAAATCAGGTTCCTGTCCTTTACAGCAATAAGATCTCAACTTTATCACTAAAATATGAATTGCGGGAAGATCTTATCCTTGCTGTTGCCCGTGCGGAATCCGGATTCAATCCATTTGCCAAATCAAAGAAAGGGGCAGTCGGTATTATGCAGTTGATGAAAAGTACTGCCGAACAATATGGAGTTACCAACAGATACGATGTAGATCAGAATCTTGATGCCGGAGTAAGGCACCTGAAATACCTTTACAAAAAATACAGCCAGAATCTTCCGATCGTACTTGCCGCCTATAATGCAGGTGAAAGTGCAGTAAAAAAATATAACGGGGTCCCACCGTACAAAGAGACCAGGAACTATATCAAAAAAGTAAAAAAGTTCATGGGCCTCCCTTATTCAGGGACATTCGCTTCAAGCGGGAAGACCACGATCTTCAAATATGAAACAAGGGACGGCAGGATCATCCTGTCTGATTCACCTCCACCGGAATCAAACAGAAATGTAGTAATATTCGACTAACATAAATCAATGGAAAAAGTTCAAGTTATAGTAAACCCTTATTCAGCAAGAGGCAAGACAGAATACCGATGGGAAAGTATAAAATCTGTTATCAAGCACTATTTCACTGAATTTAAATATATATTTACTGAAAAACCTAATCAGGCTACAGAAATAGCAAGGGAAGTTCTTTCTGAAGGTTTTAACCTGATCATCGGAATCGGAGGCGACGGTACCTTAAACGAGATCGCAAACGGATTCTTCGCGGGCAATACAAAGAAGGTAATAAATGATGAAGCATCATTGGGTATGATCCCCTCGGGAACAGGTTCTGATTTCATCCGATTTCTCAGGATCCCCAGGGATTTTAAAAAATCGGTCGAATTGATCAAAAATTCAAAACAAAAAAAAATAGATGTGGGAAAGATCACTTATCAGAGATCAGGGCCGGAAATTCCGCATAGATACTTTATCAATATAGCAGATTTCGGACTGGGTGCTGATGTAATAAAAAAGCTGTCCACCGTTCCTGAATCAAAGAGGAGCCCATTCTCTTATTACAGCGGCCTATTATCAACAATAAAGAATTATAAAAGCAAGAAAGTAAACATAACCATTAATGATGAAAAGAAAATTTCGGGAAAATATCTTATCGGAGCAGTAGCAAACGGTGGTATATTCGGCGGAGGAATGATAATTGCGCCAGATGCACAGATAGATGATGGTTATTTTGATCTTGTCCTGGTAAAAGAGATGAAAAAATTTGAGATAATCAGGAATACCCATCACTTATACAGGGGAACGATCATAAACCATCCCAAAGTGGAAGTTCACAGGGTAAAGAAACTGGAGGTTACTTCTGAAGATGATATAAGTCTTGAATTTGACGGCGAACTGGGTGGAAAGATCCCGGTCACATTTGAGATAATCGAGAAGGTTTTGAACTTCAGAATCTGAGCTATTCAAGTTTGAATCACGATCCTTATTGTGATAAAATTGGTTATATAACAGGAGAAAGAAATGCACAAAAAACTCATTGCATTATTAGTAATTATGGTTTTCATTATTTCATGCCAGGGAAATTCAAAAGCTGATGACCTGAAAAACCTTACTCAGGATTTTACAACCCTCGACACGAAGTTTCAGGAGAAAGAATCAAAAATAAAATCATACAAAGAGTATCAGGCTTTTAAGGTGGAGAGGGACAAAGAATTTGGAGAACTCCTCGATAAATATAAGGACAGTGCCAGGTCGGAAGCAATAGATATAATCAAGGCAAAGATATTTGTGAAAGTAGAAAATCTTGATGCCGCAGGCAAGCTGATAAATGAAGTGATTTCCGATGGCGGAGATTTGCAGAGCGAAGCAAAGATGGTTAAAGTTCAGGTTCTGATCGGGGAAAAAAAATATGACGATGCATACTTTGTCTTCAGTGAGATTGAAAATGATGTTAGCAGGGCGGATAACTTTTATTGGGCCATGTTGACTTTTTCTTTTGAATCTTCTGATAAGTCTGTAAGAAAAAATTATTCAGAGAAATTGCTCAATGATGAACAACTTCCCGAGAAGTTTAAAAAATATGAATATATGTTCTATGCAAATCTGGCCTCCATCGCTAAAGAGGAGAAGGATATTGCAGGAGCAAAAGAAATTCTCATGAAAGCAATTGAGATTACAAATGATCCCAGAGGGAAAAAATCGCTCGAATCAGAGCTGGCCCAGATCGAATTCCTGGGGAAAAAGGCTCCTTCAATCAGTGCTGAGACTTGGGTCAATTCAACAGCTCTTTCTCTGGATAAACTTAAAGGCAAGGTTGTAATTATTGATTTCTGGGCTCCCTGGTGCAGCCCGTGCAGAGCAGTAATCCCCGGCCTGATCGAGGAGTATGGAAAGCGTAAAGATGACGGCCTCGTTGTGATCGGGTTTACCAAGCTGTATGGTTCATATAGAGATGACATGCAGAATGCAGGCAAAGTTGATCGTGATAAGGAGATCGAACTAATTAAAGGATTTGTTGAAAGATTCAAAATTGATTACCCTGTAGCAATCTCTGATGAAGGTGCAGATTTTGATTCATATATGATCTCAGGTATTCCTACAATGATCTTTATTGACAGGGACGGGAACGTTGATTATATTAAGATTGGATCCGGGAATCACAATTCTGTAAAAGAAAAAATCGAAGAACTACTGGGAAACAAATAATATGGAAAAAATATCTGAAGAAATTTTTGATGAGAAAATTGCATTAGCAGGAAATGTTATTATAGATTTCAGCTCGCCCGGATGTGCCCCATGCAAAAAAGTCCCCCCATTGCTTAGTGAGATAATCGCTGAAAATCCTGAAAAGAAAATATCTGCATTTGAAGTGGATGTGACTGAGAATCCCGGAATTGCAACAAGGTTTTTTGTTCTTGGAGTACCAACCATTATTATCTTTAATTCAGGGAGTGAAGTTGCACGTTTTAATTCTGTTCCGGCTAAGGGAAAGATAGTTTCTGCTTTAAAATAGATCCTGCTGTAACATATAAGGGACGTTTTTTCACCTCCTGGCTTTATCATGGTTGGCATTGATATTGCTTCATATCAGAGGAGGTTAAATATGAAAAAAATATTCTTAATTTCAATACTAGTTCTATTTTTCGGAGCCAGTTTTATTTCAGGTCAGAGCCTTAATTTTAAAATCGGTATTTTTAGTCCTATGCTCGAATCCGACCTCTGGGAAGTAAACAAAGAGAATCTATACTTTTCAAATGAAGATTTGCAGAGTATCTATTATGGAGTTGAGTATGAGCACTTTATAGGTAGACATTTTTCCATGGCTTTTGAAGCTGGTACTTTTGAGAAAACTGTCTATTCACAATATAAGGATTATGAATATGATGATGGTTCTCCTATTTACCAGGATCTTTTCCTCAGCATCAGCGGGATAGAAGCTAACATTAAGATATATCCCATCGGTCACAGAAAAGTGTTTAACCCTTATATCGGTGCAGGTGTTGGGGTATACTTCTGGGAGTATGAACAATGGGGAGATTTTATAGATTTCAACACCTGGGAAGTATATGAAGGATATGGATATACAGAGAAATATAGTGCAGGCTTTAACTTTAAAGGTGGTTTTGTTTTCAGGTTTAAAAGGCATATGGGAATATCTTTCGAGGCAAAATACCAATATTTAAAGGGACAATTATCTAATTTATTTGAAGGATTTGAAAAACTTGACCTGAGTGGGCTCACGCTCAACATAGGATTGAACCTGTTTTTCAGATAAGGAGAAAAATGAAAAGAAATATATTAATAATACAAATATTATTGTTCGCTATTGCAGGAATTTACGGGAAAACCCAGGCCGGAACAGAAGGTGTTGTAAAAGGTGTGGATGATTTTTTCAAAAAGACCAGATTTATTATGACCAAGATGGAAATACAAATATATAAACACCTTCCTGATGATAAAGCACGAGCAGTCTTCATGAAAGAGTTCTGGGACAAAAGAGACCCGACTCCGGACAATTTTGAAAATGAGGCAAAAAACACCTATGCTCAAAGAATTTCATATTCAAACAGATACTTCTCTGAGGGAAAAGGGAAGAATACAGGATGGGATTCTGAGAGAGGGAGAATATTGCTCCAGCTTGGTATTCCCGACAGGAGAGAATTCGGCGAACTGGATTTAACATCACCGGGTGGTACCAGAAATACAACCAGGGGGGCTTTGCTGACCACAAAGAGGTTACCTATGGAAAGGTGGTTCTACTACCGTTTCCAGCTTTACCTGGTTTTCACGGACAGAAACGGATTCGGAAATTTTAGGCTAAGTCGTATTCCTGCACAATTATTGACTGCAATTGATCTGGCAAAAATGAGTATCCTTGATGCATCAAACACTGATCTCAAATATCAGATCACCTTCAAGCCTTCAGTAAAGAAGAATGATATATTGCTGAAGATCCCCACAAGAAAAGTTAGTTTTGAAGAAATTAATGAAAGTATGCGGGCCAGTTTCTCTATTACGGTTTATACATACAAAGATTATCTCAAAGTTGATGATATTAAAGTCGACAGGGTTCTCGATAACATTGACGATTCGATTTTGAAGAAAAAATATATTTATCTTAAAATACCTTTCAACTATACAACCAAGGGTAAATACTATTTTGATATACTTCTCGAAGATAAAGTGGGTCAGTCAAGATACAGGGACGTTTTGAAATATAAAGTTCGTTAGTTGCCTGGAAATGCATCGGGGGGAATATTCAGTTCTGTGAAAAAAGATATTTTCCTCCCCGAAGTTTCCCCCTCTGTATAGGATATTGACAGGTCTATAAGGTTTTTTTCAGCTGAATAATATTCTCCTGTAAATTCGCCCCACTCAACAACAATTATTCCCGTATCCAGATTGTCATCGATCTCCGGTATCCCTCCGTTTATCTGCTCCCCTATTCTATACAGGTCAATATGAAAAAGTTTGAATTTGCCTTCATAAATATTCATTAATGTATAGCTGGGGCTGACAATCTCCCGGCGATCAATTCCAAGTGCATGACCGATACCTTTCGTGAACATGGTTTT
>JAGLQR010000132.1 GCA_023136725.1 Candidatus Aminicenantota bacterium | reverse complement strand
AGATATCTTTATAATCGCAGAAATTGCAAATATATCCTTCGTTTTTGTAAAAATAGCCCTTTTCAATATTATCTATAGCAAAATTAATTATCTCAAACATCTTGTCCATATTTTCATTATCTGCCTGTATTGAGTGTTCCTGGTGTTTAATGCCGGTTGCATTCTTTGAATAGATTATTTTGAACTTTAATTCTTTTATAAAGCCTCCGACACTTTCTTCGAAAAGGTATTTATATATATACATCTGGAGGAATGATTTGTTTATCCTGTCTTTTGACCATTTGGCTGTAGTTGTTTTGAAATCGGTTAATGAGAAATCTTCTTCAACCAGATCAATAATGCCTCTCAGTTTAATCTCTGAGTCGGGAAGTTTACACTCTATCTCCTTTTCTGTCATCATTGGTTTTATTCCCGGAGCTATATCATTAACAAAATATTTTGTGAATGCGAGGCCGCGTTTGAAAGCCTTCTCTCTGTTCTCACTCCAGATTATTTCAGTTTTTTCTGCCATTTTATTGAATGTATCAGTGAAATATTCTGATGTTTCCTCTATACCGGGAGTTGTACCATTTATCTTTTGTTTAAGGTAAAAATCTGCAGCATCATGGAAGACCACTCCGAGAAATACCTTGTCGTTAATAGCTGTCCGGATGTTTTCTATATAACTGAAGAAATATTGTCTGGGACAATTCCGGTAGGTCCGTATCTGATTAAATGAAATATATTTTTTTGGCAGAGGCATTAAAAAAGTTTTGCCCCGGGGAGAGGCAGTTCAGAATCTTATGATCCGGATTTATTCAGAAGAGCTGTTAATCTTGATTTATATCTTGAGGCAGTTTTTTGATGAATAGTTCCCTTTGTGTTTGATTTATCAATTATTGACATAACTGCCGGAAACATGGATTTTGCCTCTTCCATTTTTCCTGTTTCTATTTCTTTCTTGAATTTCTTTATTTTATTCCTCATTTTGGTCTTGTTCATTTTGTTTATCAGTCTCTTCTTCTCATCGCGTTTGTACTTCTTGACTGCAGATTTGTGATTAGCCATCTTTTCCTCCAAATTAGAGGATATGATACAAAAAAAAGCGGTTCTTGTCAATGTTAGTAGTGATCCTGATAGCCCCGGCATCCTTTTCCTGCCTATTTGACAGACAGATTGAAAATACCTATCATATCACTATGGGTGGTCATACTATAATTATTAAAATTTTTATTTTCCTTATTCCGCTTGCAGCATTGACCCTGAGTGTGATCTATCTATATGAGAGAAAGAAAGGTAAGAAGGTTACACATAGGTTCCGAGAATTCAGCAAAAAATATAAGATAACTGAAAAAGATCTGAGATCTGTCCCCAGAATTCTTATTCCAGATAATATCAGTGTTGGTGTAAAGCTTGGTGGAAAAGAGTATTCAAGGCTGAAAGGTAAAATGGTTGATATGTCACTTTCAGGTTTCAGGGTAAGTTTTAAAGCACCTTTCAAGGCAATACCTGAAGATCAGATATTCAGGAATGTCATTGTCATTACTCCACTGAACAGGATCATGATAAGATCATTAAAAATAGTCAGGATCGAAAATTCTGTGAAAAAAGTGATCTTTGCTCTTTATATAAAAGAGATCGAAGAGAAAGATTATACAGATTTGAAGAATACAATGATCTATTTTGAAAGATTTTCGAAAAATGAAAATTAAAGGGGAAAATTTTCCCGGCAAGGATTTGTTCACCGGACTTTTCGGCAAGGAGGTGTATCTTGTCGGCGGTGTTGTCCGGGATCTCATTATTTCCGGCAGTATAGATAGCAGGAAGGATATCGATCTTATGGTCGTCGGATATGAATATTCTGAACTTGAGAAAGTCCTTAAAGAGCATGGTAAAATTAATACAGTTGGAAAGAGTTTCGCAGTAATAAAATTCACGAAGGATAAAGTTACTTTTGATATCTCTGTCCCCAGGCTTGACAGAAAAAAGGACTCCGGATCGAGCTCACATAAAAATTTTATTATCGAAAGTGGAAAGAAAGTATCACTGGAGGAAGATCTCGGGAGGAGGGATTTCTCCTGCAATTCTATTGCGATCAGGTTGAGTGACGGCAGTGTCTTTGATCCGTTTAACGGAACAGATGCAATTAAGAAGAAAATGATCGTGATGACCGGCCCGGAGACATTTTCAGATGATCCCTTAAGACTGTTGAGAGCAGCCAGGTTCTCATCAGTGCTCGGATTCGAGATCGAAGAAGATATATACAAAGTTGCAAAGGATGTTATCCTGGAGGAACTCAGTTCCGAGCGTATTACAGAAGAATTTTTCAGAACTCTTCTGGAGTCTGACACTCCGTCAAAGGGATTGATGGAATACTTCAGATTAACAATTCTCGAAAAACTTTACCCCGGAATTTACAGGATGGCTTTAACCATTCAGGATTCGATATTTCATCCGGAGAAGGATGAGTTCGGACATCATACAGTATTCATCCATATGCTGACTGCCCTGGATATCGGAAAGAAGCTTGCCGGGATAAAAGGACTCAGTGAGGAAGAGGAGCTTGCACTTCTTCTCGGGATCATCCTTCATGATATAGGAAAGCCGGTTACCACAAAATGGGAATTCAAAAGGGGTAGAATGACAGTCACCTCAATAAGACATGATAGTGTCGGTGTCGGGCTTGCAGAATCCCTCCTCGACAAACTTAAAATAGAGACCAGGATGAAATTTCCTCTCAGGGATATGATCCTGAAACTTATAAAAAATCATCACAGGATATTTGATCTTTACAGCAATCGTGCAGAGATCGGATTCAAAGCTTTTTCCAGGCTACTCAGAGATATGGACGGCAGGGATGATCTTCTGATCCTGCTGGATTTTGCAGACAGGCAGTCGCGTGAACCGGAGCCTCTCAATTTCAGTGATGTTGATGAGATATCAAACTGGTATTACAACAGAAAAGAAGAACTCAAGATAAACGAGGATACGATCAGGCCGATCCTTCAGGGGCGTGACCTTATCAAGCTGGGGATAAGCCCCGGTGAAGAGATGGGCGAATATCTGAAGAAATTGTTCGAACTCCAGCTTGACGGATCTTTTACTACCCTTGAAGAAGGAATAGTGCAATTCAAAAAGATTAAGGGAGTAAACGGATCAAAATAGAAAATGCTCATCCGGAAATTTCTTCTTTCATAATCTGATTTTTTTTTAAAAAAAAGGCAGGAATTCTAAATTATAATTGTCGAATATATTATGCGATCAGTAAAACTGAATGCAAACAGGAGAAATTTATGGATAAAAAAATTAAGATCTTAATGGTTGTGCTTTTTTCATTACTGCTTATTTCTGCAAACTTCAGCCTTTTTTCAGGTGAAAAAGATGTTTCGAAGTGCCCTGCATGCGGACACAAAATGGAGAAGGGGAAAGGACTTGCTTTTGATCATCACGGGAAAACCGTGCATGTTTGTGGTGAAAAGTGTAAGGAAGCATTTGAAAAGAAAGCTGCTGATTGTACTCACAGCACAACCTACAAATGCCCCATGAAGGCTTGCAACTATACAACTGATAAAGATGGCAAATGTCCGCATTGCGGAATGGCCCTTAAAAAAGTAGAAGCAAAGCCGGTTTATAAATGTACAACTGAGGGATGTAAGTTCACTTCCGATAAAGAAGGCAGCTGCCCCCATTGCAAAACCGATCTGAAGAAAGTTGAATGCTCTCATCATAAAGCTGACTCAAAACTTCATAAAGCTCATACAAAGAAAGGATGTAACAAATAATAATTATTATTTTTAAAAAGGGCGGAACTTAGGTTTCGCCTTTTTTTTTATATATTTTTTTGTCATAGTCGGCTATCATTCATCTGATGAATCAAGATGAAATAGTAAAAAATTATTATAGAAAAATATATAAGCTGGCGCTTTACCAGTTGCAGGACAAAAATGAAGCAGAGGATCTTACTCACGATATATTTTACAAAGTTCTGAACTCACTAGGGTCATTTCAGAACCGTTCCGATCTTTATACCTGGGTATACCGGATCGCGCTTAACACGATCAGAAACTATCTCAGAAGAAAAAAAATAGTAAAGTTCATCTCATTTGAAAATGATCCGACAGAAACTTCTAAATTATTAATTGGAATCTCGGATGATCCGGCATTGAAAAATGAAGCAGATCAGGAAAAGATGATCAAATTAGAAAAACTCGGAGATGCTTTAAAAAAATTATCAGAGAGAGAGAGAACTGCTTTCTTTTTTTTTCACTATGAGAAGATGAAGCAAAAAGAGATTGCTGATGTTATGGGTACAACCATATCGGCAATAGAATCACTTATTTTTAAGTCGATGAAAAAAATAAGGAAATATGTAGCATGATTTTTCATGAATTAGTGTCTAAGATAAAGGAGTAGCACAATGGATATTTTTAATGATGATATGAAAAATATTATTGGGGACCATAATGCATTGATCGAAAGTGTGATCCCGGAGACAATTCCATCAGCAGGAATTCTTATGGAAAAGCGGAAGGATCGTAATAAATATTATTTTAAAGCGGGCAGACTTGGACTCGCCTATATTCTTCTTTTCGTAGTGTTTACTTCTTTTAGTTTATTCATTGTCAACTCATCCGGAAGTTCGAGGGATCCGGATTCTAATGCAATTTTGAATGCGGGAATATTTTCATCTGAAAATCCGGGGAGTTTGGTTTCGGCATTCAGGGAGACGGTAAAATGAAACTTAAAATATTTTTTGCTGTTTTTCTCTTCTCACTTATTTTTAATGTTGTGTTTATTGTTCATATGTTTTCGGATAGACATTCAGGATCGGAAGGCACTTCTCCCGGTTTTGTCCTGGATGATTTACAGAAAAAAAGGATAACAGAAGAATCAGCCGGAATCCTCGATGAAAATGTTAAGCTTGAAGGTGAACTGGAAAAATGCAGGCAGGATCTCTATAACCTCCTGGATTCAAAGGTGACAGACAGAACAGAGATTGAGAAATGCATTACGACAATAAATGATATACAGAAAAAGATCCAGTTGAATACAGTTGATCAACTCCTGATCTACAAGAAAAACATGACTAAGGAGCAGTGTAAATGCTTATTAAAAGAGTTTGGTGACAAGATGAATGTTCATCATCAATGTAGCGAGAACTGCAGCTGTAACGATTAAAGCTTTTCCCATATCCTTCTGATATATTCGCCGGTTTCTTTGATAACCGGTTCCATTTTTTCATATGGAGCAAGGCCTATATCCGGGATTATTTTCATGATCGAAATATGTCCGATCTTTATTTTCTCTTCATCCTCATAGACAACAAAGCTGCATGGGAACAGGAGTCCGGACATTTTTGATACATCAAGAGCTCCTTTTGCCAGTTCGGGTCTGCATGCAAGGATGATCGTGTATCTTGAATAATTCTCTATCCCGAGTTTTGCTTTTATTACTTCGTCAATATTTTTCGAAGCCATAAGAACAAATCCTTCTATCTCAAGTAACTCTTCAATTAATGTGACGGTTTCATCAAAATTGCTTCCTGATATTTTTATAATAGGTTCTACCATTTTCTTTCCCTCTCTTAGTACTATAGTATATTCAAAGAGAAATATTTTTCAAATTTGCAATAGTATTTCGTGTTCCCCTTGAAATGAG
>JAGLQR010000131.1 GCA_023136725.1 Candidatus Aminicenantota bacterium | reverse complement strand
TTCCTCGGAGGAAATGATTTTGATGCTGCTGTTTCGGACTGGATCCTGGCGGAGATCAAAAAAGAGATAAACACCGACCTTTCCGGCAACATGGACAGCATACAGAGGATTACCCAGGCAGCTGAGAAAGCAAAGATCGAACTCTCTTTTAACACGACAACACAAATATCCATCCCTTACCTCTTCCACTCAAAGAAGGGGGGAAATTACCATTTCCAGATAAACCTGGACAGAGAAACACTTGAACTACTTACTTCGGAACTGGTGGCAAAGACTATAAAACTCGTCAAGGATTCAATGGATGAGATCGAACTGGAACCTGACCAGATTGAAAAAATACTTCTTGTCGGAGGCCAGAGCAGAATGCCTATGGTCTCCCGTTATCTGACCGAACTTTTCAAAAAAGAACCGAAATTCGATCTGAATCCGGAAGAAGTTGTCTCTATCGGTGCAGCAACGCAGTCCGAACTTCTGCACGGAAGGATAAGAGACCTGCTGCTACTAGATGTTACCCCTTTATCCCTCGGGCTTGAAACAAAGGGAGACAAATTTACAAAACTTATTGACAAGAACTCTTCAATACCGATAAAAAAATCGATGATATTCACTACAATAAGTGATAACCAGCAGACAGTTAAAATACACATCCTTCAGGGAGAGAGAGAGATCGCATCTGAAAATAAGGCTCTCGGAGACTTTAACCTGATCGGGATCCCGCTGTCTCCGAAAGGGTTACCGCAGATCGAAGTAACATTCGAGATAGATGCAAACGGATTGGTCAAAGTATCAGCAATTGACCTGCAGACCGGATTATCACAGAGCATGAATGTTCAGCCTGCAAGCGGATTATCACCTGAGAAAATAAAACAATTGATCGAAGAAGCAAAAGAGTTTGAAATAAAGGACAGGGAAACTATCAAGCTGAACCAGACTATTTCTAATATTAAAGAAGAAAAAAATACAATAAAATTCTTCATGGAGCGGTATGAAGACAGGCTTACCGAAAAAGAAATAGGGGAGATCGATATCCTGATGACCCAGATAGAAGAAGTCCTGGAAGAAAAGGATATCCCGACAATGACCGGTATCCTGATGAAAACTATTGATGTCAGAAAAAGGATAAACAACCTGCTCATATCTGATTTTGGGGAATAAAATGGCAAAAAGGGATTATTATGAAGTTCTGGGAGTATCGAAAGATTCAACCCAGGCAGAAATAAAAAAAAAGTATAGACAGATAGCAATGAAATATCACCCCGACAGGAATCAGGATGATAAAGATGCTGAAGAAATGTTCAAAGAGGCATCAGAGGCATATTCTGTCCTCGGGAACGAAGAGAAAAAACTTAAATATGATCAATTCGGATTCAACGGCCTCAATTCAAAAGGTCAGGGATTTTCCGATTTTTCTTTCTTCTCCGATTCTATCTTTTCTGATTTTGAAGATATCCTGGGAGATGTTTTCGGTTTCGGAAGCAGGTCTTCTTCAAGGAACAGGCAGAACATGCCGAGACGGGGTGGTGATATCGGCGTTGAGACTTTCATAACTCTTGAAGACTCATTTCACGGGATCGAAAAAGAAATAGCGGTAGAACGTGAAGTCAGTTGTTCGACCTGCAGCGGTTCCGGTAGTGAACCGGGGACATCACCTGAGACCTGCAAACAATGCGGCGGCCGGGGAAATGTGAGAAGAAGTCAGGGTTTCTTTTCCATCTCCTCACCTTGCAATGCCTGCAGGGGGAAAGGGACGATAATTGTCCATCCCTGCGATACATGTTCGGGGACAGGCCGGGAAAGGATGGAAAAAAATATCAAGGTCAATATTCCTGCCGGAGTCGATAGCGGCAACAGGCTGAGAATTTCGGACGAAGGGGATGGCGGCTATATGAACGGAAGGGCCGGGGACCTCTATATTCTCTTAAATGTTAAGAGTGATAAAAATTTCAGAAGAGAGGGGCTGGATCTCATATACGATATGGAAATAACTTTTTCCCAGGCTGCACTCGGAGACGATATATCTATTAATGTATTTCACGGAAAAGAAAAAATAAAGATCCCCGCCGAAACTCAGAGTGAAAAGATCATGAAGATCAGGAACAAAGGGTTTAAAAATCTAAATGGCTGGGGAAAGGGGGATCTTCTTATAGTGACAAACGTAAAAACCCCGACAAAACTTTCAAAAAAGGAGAAAGAGCTTTTCAGGGAACTGAAAAAGATCGAAACGGCAAAGAATGCCGGATCTGAAAAAAAGAATCCCCAGTCCAGCTGATGAGACCCAGAAGGTTCTATTCAGATAAAAGGTCCGTTTCCGGACATATCGAGATAGTATCTGATGAGCTTTTCCACCTCCGCAAAGTTCTGAGAAGCAAGCCCGGAGATCCGGTAGAAGTATTTAACGGGAATGGGAAACTTTTTTCGGGAAAGATCGAAACCATAGGAAAATCAAAGGCAATTGTAAAGATCGAAAAAGAGATAGTTAAAGAGAAACCTCCGGTAAATATCATAATCGCACCTTCCCTGCTGAAAAAAAAACCGATGAGCCTGATGATAGAAAAACTTACCGAGATGGGAGTCGATGAGATACACCCGGTAATCTTCTCAAGAACAGAAGCAGAATTCAGCGGATCGTCCATGAAAAAATGGGAAAAGCTTGCAGTGGAATCACTTAAGGTCAACGATAACCTGTGGGCATCCCGGATCTACCCCCCATGTACAATAGAGGAAATTATAAACAGATCTGAAAATATTAAAAATAAAATACTCCTGGATATAGAAGGTAAGAGGGCATACATAAAGGACAAAGGGCCTTTCCTCTGTATTGTGGGGCCGCCGGGGGATTTCACACCCGAAGAGAGGGAAATGTTTATAAGCTCGGGATTTACACCTGTTAATATAAATGAATCTGTCATGAAAGTGGAGACTGCGGCTTTTTCTGCAGTTTCAATATTGAAATATTTAACAAGATAGGGATAATATATATAAACCTGTAGCAGGAGGATGGCCAATTGATAGAGATCAAAGGTAAGGTAGGGAAATATAAGATACTGAAGAAGCTCGGGAGCGGCGGATTCGGTACTGTCTACCTCGCTGAGGATACTTTTCTGAAGAGCCAGAGAGCTCTGAAGATCCCCCACGGACTCAACTCACAAAAGGAAAAACTACTAAAAGAGTCTATAGTACAGACCAAGCTCCTTGATCATCCGAACATAGTTAAACTCCTTACTGTCGATATAATCGATGACAATATCGTAATGGTGATGGAATATGTTGACGGGACAGACCTCGAAAAAATAATCGACGACAGTGTAAAACTGAGTATAAAAAGGGCACTCGCCTATTTCAGGCAGATCCTTTCAGCATTGGGTTATGCACATGAGAATAAGATACTCCACAGGGATATCAGGCCCTCCAACATATTGATCAGTAAAAAAAATGAGGTGAAAATTACAGATTTCGGAACATCGACCTTCCTCGAAGAGAGCCAGCATGCAACTACCAAGATAGGATCACCTCCATACATGGCTCCTGAACAATTTGAAGGCAAAGCTGTTTTTGCTTCCGATATCTATTCGGCAGGATGCCTTTTTTATGAAATGATAACAGGGTTCCCCCCCATCGTCCTTGCAAACCCCATGGAAATTTATAAAAGAGCAAAAGCAGGGGATTTCCCTTCTCTGATCAAAAAGATTCCCACCCTCGCTCCCGGGATCAACGATATAATCATGAAAACACTCTCTCCCGATATTTCAGGCCGCTATAAAACTACCGGTGATATCCTGGCAGCTTTCGATTCACTCGAGAAGAAGAAGAGAGGCGACCCGTCGGAAATCTTTGATATCAAGAAAAGGATAGCTGCAAGAGATGAGAGGACAGATCATATATGCTGGAGCTGCAGGAAGACGATACCTCAAAAAGTAGAAAAATGTATCTATTGCGGCGCCGACCAATAGATAATATCAGGTCACCTTAAGGAACTTAAGCATATTTGTTGCACCCTTCATCGGAGTTTCCCCGGCAACAACAAGGAGAGTATCTCCCTTTTTAAGATAGCCGTCAGCTTTAAGTTCCTGCTCCCCTTTAATTATCATATCGTCTGTCTTCGATGTGAATTTAATAAGACGTGGGGAAACACCCCAGTATGCAGCCATTCTGTTCCTGATCCCCGGATCGGGAGTGAATGCAAAGACCGGGCACGGAGGCCTGTATTTGGATAATAAAAGCGCTGTACTTCCCGACCAGGAAAATACCATCAATGCCTTAACATCCATATCGAAAGCCATTTCGGCAGCTCCTTTCGCTATCGCTTCCGTATGCTGCAGTTCATAATCATCTTTTTCGATCGCATATGGGTAAAGACTGGAACCTTCGGTAGTACCTGCGATCCTCTCCATTATGTTCACGGCTTTAACAGGATATTTCCCGACCGCCGTCTCGCCGGAGAGCATTACACAATCGGAACCGTCAAGGATAGCATTCGAAACATCCGATGCTTCGGCACGGGTCGGCCTCGGGCTTGATATCATAGACTCAAGCATCTGGGTAGCAGTGATCACAAGTTTGTTCTCCCTGTTGGCGAGGAGAATAAGTTCTTTCTGAATGATAGGGACCTTCTCGGGAAGAACTTCCACACCGAGGTCCCCCCTCGCTATCATTATCCCGTCAAAAGCATCGACGATCTCAATTATATTATCAAGGGCCTGGGGCCTCTCGATCTTGGCAATAACGGGAATATCTGCAGAATATGTTTTTAACATCTTCCTTACAGGGACTATATTTTCGGGTGAATCTACAAAGCTCATTGCAATGAGATCCACCCCTTCTCCGATACTGAATTTAAGATCTTCCCTGTCCTTTTTTGTAAAAACCGGAATTGAAAGTCCCGAAGAGGGCAGGTTAATCCCTTTCTTTGATTTAACAACACCGGGAGTTACAACTTTACAATCTACCGAGCTGCTTTTTACTTCTGTCACTTTCAGTTCTATATTCCCGTCATCGATCAGGATAGGGTCCCCTTTTTTTACGATCTCAGGCAGCATGGTGAAATCTGTATAAATAGTCCCCTCCCCTTTACGGGTCCCTAACGAAACAACTTTATTTTTTTTCAGTTCAACAGGTTCAGACAATTCGCCCACCCTGATCTTCGGGCCGCTCAGGTCAGCAAGAATTGCTGTCGGGATACCGGTATTTTTCGATGCTGTTCTTATATTCTTAATTGATCTTTTGTGAGTTGAATGATCACCGTGAGAAAAGTTCAGGCGGGCAACCGACATCCCGCCCTTCAGCATCTTTTCCAGGACCTCAACACTTTCCGAGGAGGGGCCTACAGTGCATATTATCTTTGTGAATTTCATTTTATCCTGTGTTTTCATACTTTGCCCCTCCATAAGGCCGGTTTAACCCGATTTTATCTGAAAATTATAATTAGTCAACAATTGGCTCAAATTGGATATGGCAGGTGAAACAATATATAATATAGGTTGATGGATATAAAGATAAAAATAGAGGAGATCTCAGCAAAACTGCTGAAATACCAATATCACTATTATGTTCTTGCCGATCCTATTGTCTCCGATAATGAATATGACAGGCTTTTCGACCAACTCCTCGATTTTGAGAAAAATTATCCTGAACTTGCACAGAAAAATTCTCCGACAAAGAGGGTGGGATCAGATCT
>JAGLQR010000130.1 GCA_023136725.1 Candidatus Aminicenantota bacterium | reverse complement strand
AGCAGTAGATCACATCCTATCTGTTTTTTCATGGAGTTTTCTCTTTGTGTGCGTTCCCCCAATTGTAAAAAATTGAAATAATTTGAGAAAGTATATATGATGATATTTACTAATACTTAAATTTTATAATGTAATTATTGAAGAAATACAGACCGATGATTCAGAGAGGTGTCGGAAGGAGTAAAAATGAAAGATGTGATAGCTGTGATCCTCGGGGGTGGACAGGGAACGAGGCTTTATCCGTTAACTCGTTTAAGAGCGAAACCTGCAGTCCCAATCGGTGGCAAGTTCAGGCTTATTGATATCCCGATCTCAAACTGCATTCATGCAGGCGTGAAAAAAATATTTATTCTAACTCAATTCAATACTATGTCCCTTCATAAGCATATTACCAACACTTACAAGTTTGATGGATTTTCGAAGGGGTTTCTCCATATACTTGCTGCACAACAAACTCTCGAGGATAAGAACTGGTATCAGGGTACTGCAGATGCAGTCAGGCAGAATCTGAGATATCTGAAATCTCAGAAAGGGAAATATGTTGTTATACTTTCAGGAGATCAGCTTTACAGGATAAATATAAGAGATTTTGTAAATTTCCATATTGGGAAACAGGCTGATATTACAATAGCTTCAAAACCAATATCAAGAAAAGATGCAGAGGGCTTGGGATTATTAAAGATAAACCATGACAGGAAGATTGTTGATTTTGCAGAGAAACCTGAAGATCCGAAAGTGATTGAAAAATTATTTAATCCTGAGGAAATGACAGATAGTTCCCGTGGACTGAACTATCTTGCTTCAATGGGTATATATATATTCAATAAGGATCTATTGATCGAGATACTTGAAAATGATCTCAGAGAAGATTTCGGGAAGGAAATAATACCTGATGCAATAAGATCACATTCAGTCTATTCTTATATCTTTGATCATTATTGGGAAGACATCGGAACTATTAAATCTTTTTTTGAGGCAAATCTTGATTTTGCCAGCCCGGTACCGAAATTCAATTTTTATGATGAAGATGAGCCAATCTTTACAAATGCAAGGTTTCTACCCAGTTCGAAGATATCTAGATCCGAGATAACAAACTCCCTTATTTCTGAAGGAGCAATAATTGATGACAGCATCATATCAAATTGTGTGATCGGTGTTAGGTCGATCATAAAAAAAGGGACGAATCTTGAAAGAGTGATCATGATGGGAGCCGATTTTTATTCCAATCAGGTAAAAGAAGAAAAAGAAGAGGTGGGTGTAGGTGAACGTTGCAGATTGAAGAATGTTATTATTGATAAAAATGTAAGGATAGGGGATGACGTTGTTATAGATTATAAGGGAAAGAATCAACCAGAGGGGGATGACCTCCATATTGTAGACGGGATCGTTGTCCTTTCAAAAAACGCCGTAGTTCCATCTGGTACAAAGATAATTTGACCCTCACCCGGTCTCTGGCTTCGACAGGCTCAGCCACCGATAATAAAGTGGACACTGAGCTTGGGAGCCACTAATCAAAATTGGTCACTGAGCTTGTCAAAGTGACGGTCACCCCTGCAATTATCTTTAATCCTTATATTTGTAGAGGTGTTTAAATTTATCCAATTCTTCCTTTGTCACTTCTCTCCAATGTCCTATAGGGATACCTTTGAGTGAAAGATTCCCGATCTGAATCCTTCTCAATCTGTCAACAGGATGTCCGGAGAATTTGAATATCTTTCTGATAATATGTTTTTTCCCTTCAACAAGGGATACCCTGACCCATGAATTATTGTTTTTTGTTTTCTTTACAAACTCAACTCCAAGGAGGCGTACTTTTCTTCCATCCAGAAAAACACCCTTTTTGATCAGCTTTTCCTTAAGTGAGCTGGATACAATCCCCTGGACCTTTATTAGATATACTTTCGGGATGCTGTTCTTGGGAGAAATAATAAAATTTGTCAGGTCGCCGTCATTCGTAAGCAGGATCAATCCTTCTGAATTATAATCAAGCCTTCCCACAGGATAAACTCTCTCTCTTATCTTTTTAATAAAATCTGTTATAGTGGCTCTCCCTTCAGGATCTTTCAGGGTGGATATAACTCCCAGAGGTTTGTTGAAAATAAAATATACCTTATTTTCCAGAGTGTTCCTTATCCTTTTTATCCCGATCTTAATTATGTCTTTTCCGGGGTCGATCATGAAGTTCGGATCATCAACCTTCTCACCATTAACATTGAATTCTCCTGCATTGATCATGCTCCTGACCTCTCTGCGGCTTCCGAATCCTGAACTCTGCAGGAATTTTTGTAATTTTAGTTTTTCCATTTTATTTTTTTATATTCAGCCTTTTCATAAGTTCAGAAAAAGTTGTAGCTTTAAGTTCAAGTTCTTCAGATGCTTTTTTCTGAACCCAGCTATTTCGCTCAAGTGCTGATAAAATAATCTCCTTTTTAAAATTGTCCACAAGGTCATTAAAATTGCCCTTCTTCTGGAATTTTTTTATATTAATTATCTCGGGAGGAATAACGCTCTTTGAGATAGTTTTTTTATCACTAAGAAGAACACATCTCTGTACAATGTTTTCAAGTTCTCTGATATTTCCGGGCCAGTCATATTCCATTAAATATTTGACCAGCTTTTCATCGGGATATTTGATCTCCTTATTATTCTCCCGATTATATTTGTCAAGAAAAAATTCAAATAGCAGGGGAATATCTTCTTTCCTCTCTCTGAGGGGCGGGAGTTCAATATTTATGATGTTTAATCTATAGTAAAGGTCTTTTCTGAATTCACCGGATTCTACTTTTTCCAGAAGGTCCACATTGGTAGCAGTAATAAGTCTCACATCTACTTTAATTACTTTATTGCCTCCAAGGGGTTGTATTTCCTTCTCCTGAATTACTCTCAGGATCTTTTTCTGAGTCTCTTCGTTCAGGTTTGCGATCTCATCAAAGAAAATAGTTCCGGTGTGGGCTTCTTCGAAAATTCCTTTCTTATCAGATACAGCACCGGTGAATGTACCCTTTTTATGTCCGAAAAGGATACTTTCAAACAACGTCTCAGGGATGTTGCTTGAATTGAAGGAGAAAAACGGGTTGTTCTTTCTGTTTGAATTCTGATAAATAGCTTTGGCGATCATCTCTTTCCCGGTTCCGCTTTCTCCGGTAATAAGTATTGTTGAGGAAGAATTGGCCACACTCTCAACTAATGATAAAGTTTTTTGAAGTGCTTTGCTATTACCGATTATATTATCAAAAGAAAACCTTTTATTTAGAGCTTTTTTTAGTCTGACATTCTCTTTCTTTGTATGTTTTTCTTTTATGATCCTGTCAATTTTATGCTTGATCTCCAGATTGTTGAAAGGTTTCTGCAGATAATCAATTGCTCCCATCTGTATTGCTTCAATTGCAGTCTCAATAGTTCCGAAAGCAGTAAGGAAAATAGCATTTATTGACGGATCGATCTCTTTAAGGCTGGCAAATATTTCAAGCCCTGATGTTCCGGGGATCATCAGGTCAATAATTGCAACATCTACATCCATTGTATGATTCTCAATAGCTTGAGGTTTATTTTCAGAAATAATGATCTTATATTCTGATTTGTCGAGGATCCTACTAAAAATATCATGAATAATACTTTCGTCATCTATCAGATGAATAGTTTTCCTGCTCATATTTTTATACTCCTGAGAGGGCTTTTAAAAGGGAAGATCAAGGTAAATGTCGACCCCTCCCCCTCTTCACTTTCCACAAAAATCTTCCCGTAATGCTCTTCTACAATATTATATATAATGGAGAGTCCGAGTCCTGTTCCCTCCCCCTCCTCCTTTGTAGTGAAGAATGGGTCGAATAATTTATTCAGGTATTTTTCCTCAATACCCGATCCGTTATCGATTATCCTGATAACAAAGTGGGAATCGATCTCCTCTCCCTGAACACTGATATTCCCTTCATTGTGATCGATAGAATCGATTGCATTAATTAGAAGGTTTATGAATAGCTGCTGTAACCTTGTTGAAAAACCACATATTGTACTTGCAAATTTAATATCTTTTGACAACTTGATATTCTTCTTCTTCAGTTTGTACTCAATGAGGGAAATACTTTCTGTGAGGAGTTTTCCGGGGTCAAGTTCAAGAGGATTTTCCCCTTTCTGCCTCGAGAAGTCCAGAAGGGTTCGTATGATCCTATTTGCTCTCTCGATCTGTTCCTGCATTTTAGTGACAAGTGAGATGTTTTCAGGGTTATCAGGGTCGCTGAGAATAAGCTGGCAATAGGAAGAGATGCCAGTAAGCGGAGTATTTACTTCATGAGCAATCCCTGCAGAGAGCAGTCCTATCGAAGCCATCTTCTCAGATGTGACAAGCTGTTGCTGCATCAGAATATTTTCAGTAACATCCTCAAAAACAAGAATAGTTCCTATTGTTTTTCCTATGTTATCAATAAGAGGTGAGATGTGGATATTGAGGATCAATCTTATATCTTGTATATCTACCTCAACATTGGGAAGTGTCCGGGAAATGCTTTTATTTTTATATATCTCCTTCCACAATTTATTACCGAAGACCTTAAGAGCTTTTTTATTGATAACCTTTGATGCTTGTTGCTTGAACTTCAGTTCCATAAAACTGTTCCAGGTTTTAATCAGGTTTAGTTTTGTAAGAACCACAAGTCCCATATTTATGTTTTCTATAACATTTTCATTAAATTCTTTGAGAAGATTAATCTCATTGAATTGTGATTCCAGTTCCGAATAGAGTGATGCATTCTCAACAGACAGGGTTAAGGATCTTGTGATACCGTATAAAAGTTCCCAATCCTCAACCGTCATATAAGAATTGTCAGTTTTGAGTCCGAAAGCAACGAACCCGATGAGCCGGTCCTGTGTTTTTAAAGGGAGGAACTGGTAGAACTCCTTCTCTCTCATCACCCTGAAATCTTTCGGATAAAGCCTCTCGAAGTTACTTTTGTTAGTGAATACAAGGTTTTCATTTTTCAATAATTCGTTAAGAAATTTTTTTGAAAACAGAACTTTCTTGTTTTCCGGGAAATAGATGAATATATTTTTTTTTAAATAAATTATAAGATTGCTCTCTTTAAGCTGGAAACCGTTATTTATGGTTTCGAGGAAATTTTTTGATAATGATACAAGATCCCTCTCAGATCTGAGGGATTGGATCAGGTCTTTTAGTTTCCGTCTGAAATGGAAGGTACCTTTGAGAAAGAATTTTTCAAAGTATTCCTGGATGGTGCCCTCAATCGGCCTGAATAAAAGTCCGGCTGTAATTATAGCCAGGACAGACCAGAATATTCCCACCAGTTTGTTCTCTTCAATATTAAAACCCAGGAAGAAGAAAACTCCAAAAATAAAAAATAATATGAATGAGAGAAATAAGGTTCTCCTGATTATGTTTTCTATATCCCTGTACTTCTTATTACTGAGAAAGTAAGTTACCGATATCGGCAGAAGTGTAATTAAAAAAAGGCCCGGATATAGCATGAATGAGAGTCCCGGTTCAGGATTTATTAAATTGAGTATGACCATGGAGGGGATACTTACAGACAGGCCTGCAAGTGGCATCAAAAATCTTTTCTGGCCGATATCTCTGATCATCCTCAGAGTGGAATTCACAAATATTCCGAGTGATATTAACAGATAAAACGAAAAATAAATCAATGAAAGATTTCTGAAATAGTTAATAACAAGGATCAC
>JAGLQR010000013.1 GCA_023136725.1 Candidatus Aminicenantota bacterium | reverse complement strand
GAAACCTCAAAAAACATGGAAACTTGACGGGATGGAAGTTACCACAATAGAATCGACAGACACTGGAGTAGCTTTTCTGGTAAAAGTTGACGGCCTTGTTATCTATCACTCCGGAGATCATGCAAATATGAGAAGAGATATGTCAGGGAAGTTCAAGCCGGCAACTGATTATCTTGTCAGCCTGGGACTCACACCGGACATATATTTTGCACCTGTTTCCGGATGCAATTTCAGAGATAAAGTGAGCCTTAAGCAGGGTGTTTATTACACGATAAAAAAAATGAAACCAAAGGCCGTGTTCCCGATGCATGGCGGCTCAAACTCTAAAAGCTATATCGACTTCATAAAAGCAGCGAAAAAGGATGGAGTCAAAGCTTCATTCTATTATCCGCTGGCTGAGGGTGACTGGTTCTTCTATAAAGGCGGGAAAGTGAAGAGTATAAACAAACTCAAACTCGTCTCAAAAGATGTAAAGAAAAAAAAATGCAATCCCGGATGTAAGTAAATATAGGGGCAGCGAAAACTGCCCTTAATTCTGGTCAGGGGTAAGGGGTGAAAAAATCATACCCGGAAATACCTCTTGCCCCTGGCTTCTGATTGCAGACAGTTGTTATCCTTTTGATTCAATGATCCACTTGATGACCGTGTTGATCAGAACTCTCTTTTTTATCGGTTTGCTGAGATAATCATCAAGTCCCAGATTAATATATTTTTCTCTGTCACCTTTCATTGCATTCGCCGTGAGAGCGATCACAGGGACATCCTTTTGTGAAGTTTTCCTGATCTCTTTTGTTACTTCTACTCCATCCTTAACAGGCATCTGAATGTCCATCAGGATAACATCAAATTTCGTTTCCTCTATCGCTCTCATTGCTTCTTTCCCGTTTACTGCGGTTACAACTGCAAATCCCTCTTTTTTCAATGTATAGTCAAGCAGCATCCTGTTAACACTATTATCTTCAACAACCATAATTGAATACTCTGAAAGATCTTTGCCGGGCCCGGCCTTAATTTGATCTATCTCCTCTTCTTCAACTCCTCCCGAATCTGCCTTGCCAATATTAACTGAGAAACTGAATCGTGACCCTTTGCCCAGATCACTCTCTACTACAAGAGACCCACCCATCATTTCAACAAGTTTAGCAGTGATCGCTAACCCGAGTCCGGTCCCCTCATACTTCCGGGATAATGCTGAATCTATCTGTGAGAATGATTTGAACAGCTTATCGGTATTATCCTTTGATATCCCTATCCCGGTATCACTGATAATAAATTCGAGAGATACCCATGGGTCAAGTTCCTTTCTCAATCTTATATCAAGGTTAATTTCCCCCTCTTCTGTGAATTTAACCGCATTGTTAAGAAGATTTCTGAGGATCTGCCTGAGCCTTTCAGGATCACCGCAAAGGAATCGGGGAACTTTTTTGTCAACTTTTATATTTAATGTTACTTCTTTCCCCTTTATCCATATCTTTGTAATTTTTTCTATTTTGGCGAGAAGCCTCATCAGTTCAAAATTCTTTTTTTCTATGATCACTTTACCTGCTTCAATTTTTGAAAAATCAAGAATCTCATCGATCAGGTAGAGGAGTGATTCGCCTGAATTTTTAATAATATCAACATATTCTTTCTGCTTCTCATCTAATTCAGATACTTCAAGCAATTCAGAGAACCCGAGGATAGCGGTCATCGGTGTTCTGATCTCATGGGACATATTGGCCAGAAATTCACTTTTTGACTGATTAGCTTTTTCAGCTTCCTCTTTAGCATTGTGAAGAAGAATATCAGCTTCTCTCTTCTCGGTTATGTCACTGCATGTTATAAAAAAGACTGACTCCTCTTCTTTATCCCCGTGGAGATAGACCAATGAACAATCAACATACATACTGCTCCCGTCTCTCTTCCTCCCGTGAAATTCAAATCGTCCTCTCAACTCCATTTCAACTGTTCTCACTTGCTTTTCAAATTCTCGTTGAGCATCCCCATGGAAAAGGATCCTGAATTTAAGTCCCTCTAATTCCTTAGCCGAATATCCAAAGATCTTTTCAGTGACAGGATTTGCAGCCACAATATTTTTTTCGTGATCAAGGATCAGTATTGAATCCATTGCTGAGTCAAAAAGATGCCGGAATCGTTCCCTGCTCTCTTTTATCGTAATTTCTGATACCCTTCTGTTGCGGAATTCTCTTATGGAGTTTAAGATAAGTAGTTCAATGATCAGAAAGAATATAAATATTATTGAAGGATATAGATAGTTGAGTTTCAAATTCGGAAGATAAAAAGTAAATATTCTCCAATCCTTAATCTCCAGATCAATTTCACTTGTGAAATGACTCTCTCCTCTGAATATTACTTTATCACTCTTTATATCATAGGGGAATCTCCCGATATTAAACTTCCCTAATTGCCTTGATTTTTTTATTTCAACCCGTCTTTCAGAAGATATTTTCCTGGTAGAACTGAAAAGCCATTTTTTTACAGGGGATGAAAATATGATCCCGTCCGGTGATATCATCCCTCCTGTGAGGCCTGATTGTCTGATGATTTCATCAATACTGCTGAGATCGAATTTAACAACAACTACTCCCGAAACCTTATTGTTTCTCCTGACCGGGAAACCAAAATACATCCCCCGCTCAACTGTTGTTACTCCCACAGCAGTATAGAATGAATTTTTCCCCTTCATCGCATCCTTGAAATAGGGCCGGAACTTGTAATTATTTCCCACCAGGGTTTTAGAGTCTTCATATGCAGAACTAGCGATAACAAATCCGGAAGAATCCGTTTGAAACAATAGTGAGGCTCCGATGATTATTTTTATACTTGTAAGATTGGCTGTCAGCATTTCTTGGCTGGGGATTACTTTCCCGGCACTTATCTGTACGATCTGCTTAATAGTTGAGATTGATCTTATTACTTCCAATTTCTTTTTATAATAATCATTAATATTGGAGGCAATATCCTGAGTCAGTTCAGTCTGAATATTCTTCTCTTTATTTACATGATTAATCCTGAAAAATATCACAATAATTACCAGGACTAATATATTGACTACTAAGACCAACGGAGTGAATGTTTTTTTAAAAGAAATGTCCCTGAACATATGTAACAATTATTATATTTGATCGGCTTCTTGTCAAGAGGACAGAAGGCATGAGACAAAATTTATTTTCTGAAGCGGGTGTAAATCCAGTCGAAGATCCCTGTCAACGTTATCAGGATGAAGAGGAAAGAACCGATCGGGATTATCAGTATATACCATTCTCCGATCAGATCTTTAAACATCCTTCCGTTATGAAGTTCGAACATATAGTTCCACAAAGGTAACCTGTTATCATTCCTGATCTCTTCCGGTAAATCGAACCTTCCCTTCAACTCTGATCCTTTGACCGGCACTATCCCCTGCTTGAAAGCAGTAATGAACTCCTCACCTTCCGGTGTTCTGAAATACCCGGAGATCATTTTATCAGCCGGTCGGACCGGTGAGACAAATCTCACCATTTTTCCTGAAATTATATCGATCGCCCTTCCATCCCCCGGAATATGAAAAAGGCCGTTGAATGATCCTACAATAAATCCCCCTTCAGGGTATTCTTCAAATACAGTTGCACCCATAACAAAAACAAGAATTGGAATCCTTGTTTTCCTGAATTCACCCGTCATTGTGTCATCCCCTTCCCAGATCCCGTCTTCAGCCTCGATCAGGACTTTTGCTTTATCTTTCAGGTAAAGAGCACTATGGATCTTCTTATCCCAAGGATTGTCAGGGAAAGGCCCCGGATATAAAGAAACATCAATATCACCGCGTGCAATAACTGCGAGGAAAGGCGGCCTCATAAAAAATGCAGTCACACCAATCAGAAGAAGTATAACTGCCAGCCAGATACCGAGTTTCAGATGATATTTATAAAAAAAGTTAAATGAAGATCTTTTACTTGCAGATTTTTCCTTCTTTTTTTTCCATTTTTTCGGGAAATACCACATATAGAAAGCAGAAATGCTCAGAAAAATTATCAACAACCCGACTATGTCAAAGATGATCCTTCCGGCTATTCCCCATGCATGCCCACCGTGAAGATCGAAGAAGAGACGGACAAGAGAAACTTTTGCAGCCTTCTCCTCGCCCTCTCTCTTCAGATCAATTTTCCTGAAGTTAAAAGATGTGGATCCAATTGATGTTTCCCAAACTTCTGACGGAGTAAAAATGATTAGTCTGTTATCAATTCTCAAGATCTTTTTTACTTCCTTATTTCCACTTTCCGGAAAGATCTTTTCCCATTTTTCATTGTTGGTATTGCAGGCCCACAATCCACCGAAGGAAGCGGCGAAAAGCTCCGGCACCTGATCTTCATCTTCGAGAAGGAACAGATCATTCACCTTCCCATAATAGAGCGAACCGGTGAATCCATCCAACATTTTTTTAAATGTTTTCCCCCCGTCATCTGTTTTCCAAACACCCTTTTTCCCGCCAATGAAAGCTTTATTTTTGTCTTCTTTCACGTAAAGCATCTCGATCAGAGAGCTTCTGTTCCAGTTCTCCGTTTCATACTGGGATGGTACCAGCCAGCCCGGAACTGAAATTCCAGAAACCAGATCAGGATGATTCAATATGATCCCCGAGAAAGAAGACCATGTAAGGAAAAGGATTATGAATAATCCGATATATTTATGTAAAAATTTCGATTTATTGAATATCCACTTCACTATTTTCATCTGTGGATTATATATTTGATCCCCAAATGTGTCAACGATGGTCATATTTACATTGTCATGCTTATGTCATCTCAGATAAACATTACATTTTGAAATTCCCGAAAAAGGGGGACGGTGCTTGACATTTTGACATTTTCCATGCTTGTAAATTAAAATGTCAAAATGTCAAGCACCGTCCCCGAATGTTTCATTTTTAGGGAAAAGGGGATATAATAGGGTATTATGAATTCTTTAATTAAAAGCCTTTTGTATGTTTTGTCCTTTCCTGTTTTCAGCAGGATCTACGGAAGGATTACCAGGATTAAAAGTCCGAAGTTCTTTGTCAGATTCATAATTGACTTTTTCGTTGATACATACAAGATCTCCATGGATGATTATGAAGGAGAAGTTAGTGATTATAATTCCCTTGCTGAGGTTTTTATCAGAAAACTTGATCCGGCAAAGAGGCCATTGAAGGAAGATAGCAAAGCCATCCTCTCACCAGCAGACGGGGTTGTGTCATCGATCGAACTTGCAGATTTTGATAAAGTGATCCAGGCCAAAGGGATCGATTATAACCTTCAGGAATTCCTGAACATGGAATTGGATTTTAATAAAAAATGGTATGTCACAACTATCTATCTCTCACCCATGGACTACCACCGGTACCATTTCCCTCTCGAAGGTGTCGTTAAAAGATATTGTCATATGCGGGGGCACCTCTATCCTGTTAACAACCTCGGCTTAAAAAATATAAAAAAACTTTTCATAAAAAATGAAAGAATAGTCCTTGAACTGAAATACAAAGATTCTCCTATATATATTGCGGCAGTTGGAGCAACTTTTGTAGGAAGTATTAAAATGGAATTCATCGAAAGATACAAAAGAGATAACAAATGGAAGGAAATCTCCTTCACTACCTCCCAGATGAATGAAATGGGAAGATTTGAACTAGGTTCAACGATAATTATGGTAACTCCGGAAAACCTCGGGTCTCCTGTGGAAGGAGTCGAAGATAAGCATGTAAAAACAGGAGAAAAACTATTCGATCTTAATTGATCTTCTGATCAGATATGGATCGAGAATCCTCCTGCCTCACCAAGCGCCTCCCAGACATTTTCACTTAGAGTCGGATGAATAAACACCAGGTCCCTGAACTCATCTGTCTTCATCCCCTTTGAAACAGCGTAGGTAAGAAGAGGAAGGAGTTCGCCGGCTTCGGCTCCGAGAATATGGGCTCCGAGCAGGACATTGTCCATACCTGTGATGACCTTCACCATCCCTGTCTTCTCTTCGACCACATTCGACCTTGACCCTGCAGAATAAGGAAATCTTCCTGCTTTGTATTCAATTCCCTTCTCTATTGCTTCTTCTTCGGTAATACCGACAGAAGCGAGTTCGGGGAATGTAAAGACCGCACCGGGAATTGTCATCTCATGGATCTCTTTTCCATCAAGTATATGATCTACAATTGCAATTGCCTGATGGGATGCTTTGTGGGCGAGCAACGGGTGGCCTATAACATCTCCGCATGCATATATCCCCTCAACTCCGGTTGTGAGGTTTTTCCCGGTTTTTATAAATCCTTTTTTATCCAGTTCAATTCCGATCTCAGAAGAGTATATACCTTCAGTGTTCGGCATTCTTCCAACGGAAAGGAGTACTTTTGAGAAACTCTCTTCCCTCTCCCCTTTATCATCTTTAACCTTGAATGAGATCTTCCCGTTCTCCCTGTCTATCGACGGATCGGATACGGAAGTGGAGGTGAGGACTTTGATCCTGCTTTTCCTCAATTCTCCTGCAAGCATGCCGGAAAGCTCTTTATCGCTGCCCGGGATGATCTGGTCCATGATCTCAACAATTGTGACCTCTGAACCCAGATAACTATATATGACTCCCATCTCAACTCCGATCGCTCCCGCCCCTATTACAAGAAGTTTTTCAGGTACATCTTTAATAAGCAGAGCATCATCGGAACTGACAATAAACTCATTATCAAATTTTAAATGGGGTAATTGGGCAGGAGAAGAACCGGTCGCTATCACTATATTCTTCGATCTGTACGTTTCTCCATTATCAACTTCAACAATTCCGGGCGATACGATCTTGCCGGTCCCTTCTATGAGATCAACATTGTTTTCACTCAGTAGATAAATTATCCCCTTGGTAAGTTTGGATACAACCCTCTCTTTTTGTTTCAACATTCCCTGGACATCAACTTCATACCCTTCTATTTTAACACCGAGCTTTTTGGCACTCTTTATCCCTTTAATGATCTTGACAGAATTCAGCAGGCTCTTAGTGGGAATACATCCTGAATGGAGACATGTTCCTCCGGGCAATGCTTTTTCTATTACGGCTGCCTTCAGCCCCCTTTTTCCTGCAGATATAGCCCCTTCATAACCTGCCGGGCCACCACCTAAAAATAAGATATCGTACATTACTTTCCCCTTCTAAGATATTAGTTCCTTCATCTTTTTTACCGCATTTTCGAGTCCGATGAAAGCGGCATTAGCTATGATAGAGTGGCCGATGTTCAGCTCCTCTATCTCCTCAATTGCAGCGATCGGGCCGATATTCCGGTAAGTTAAACCATGCCCGCCATATATTTTAAAATTGAGTCTTTTCGCATATTGAACTGCTTTCTTTATCTTCTCAATCTCGATAGTTCCGAAACTTGTCTTCGAATTCTTTGCATATTCTCCGGTATTTAATTCGATCATTTTGATCCCCATCCTGTGACAAACTTTGATCTGATCTATATCGGGATCAATAAAAACCGAAACTTCCAGTCCAGCTGCCTTCAGATTCCCGGTTACCTCTTCAACTTTATCTCCGAACATAAGCATATCCAGGCCGCCTGTCGTAGTTACTTCCTCGGCGCTTTCCGGCACCAGTGTACAGGTGTCGGGTTTGTACTTCAGTGCGATCTTAACCATATCCATCGAAACCGCCATCTCAAGGTTAAGCTTTGTTTTCACTATCTTTCTCAGAAGTTCCAGATCCTTCTCTTGAATATGACGTCTATCCTGACGCATGTGGATCGTAATCCCATCCGCTCCTGCCAATTCAGCTAGAACAGCTGCATAGACCGGGTCAGGTTCGTCTGTCATCCTCGCTTGTCTCAGGGTTGCAATGTGATCAATATTTACTCCTAATCTCATTTGTCTTCTCCTATCTCAGAGATCAGAAAATCTTCAAAGATCTCCAGGTTTTTATTTATTACATTCTCATCTTCGGACTCAATCATTAGCCTTATCTTTTTTTCTGTTCCCGAATACCTGATGAGAATACGGGAATTATCACCATATTCCTTATTAAAATTTCCGGTCATTATATTCAGTTCCTCCCAGCTGTCCAGAGGCCGTTTCTCTTTTATTTTAATACTCTTTATAATTTGTGGAAAAGGTATGTAAAGTTCCGAAGCCTCAGAAACAGAAAGCTTGAGGAATTCCAATGCCTTAAGAAAAAGGAGTGATGTAATTATCCCGTCTCCTGTTTTCTGCATTGTTCTGTAAATGATATGTCCCGACTGTTCTCCCCCGAGCACAGCTGACCTTTTTTTCATCTCTTCATAAACATGCCTGTCACCGACATCACTTCTGAAGAACCTGATCCCGGATCCTTTAAGCGATCTCTCAAGTGCCAGATTTGACATTATTGTTCCCACAATTGCAGGATTATAATCAGGATCGCTCTCCATCAGATATTTTGAAATTATATATAGAATAAAATCACCATCCAGATCCTTACCGGAGCTATCGATCATAAGTACCCTGTCCCCGTCACCATCAAATGCTACGCCCAATTGGCCTTCGCCTGACACGATATGCCCCCTGAGGAAACCGGGCTCCATAGAGCCGCATCCGGAATTTATGTTCTTTCCATCAGGAGAGATGTTAAAAAGAGTATGGCTGATACCGAGCTTTGAATATACAGCAGGTGCAGCCCCGGAAACAGCCCCGTTCGCACAATCGAGTAGAACTCCCGATACATCAGGTTTTATTCCCGAAAATCCGGAAGTTACAAAGTTTACATAATTTTCCAATCCATCAAAAGAGGTGATCCCGTTTCTGCTGCCGGCGGTATCAAAAACATCGTTTGAGTAGAAGATCTCTTCTATCCTGTCCTGAGTTTCATCAGGTAATTTTTCCCCATCCGGGCCAAACAATTTTATTCCGTTATCTGACCAGACATTGTGTGATGCTGTGATCATTATCCCAAGATCGAAAGGGCCTGTTGCAACGTTATAGGATAATGCGGGAGTAGGAACAACTCCTGTACTGAAAATATCTGATCTGCTATCGATCCCGTCACAGATCAGTCCCTCAATTTCCGGCCCTGAAATCCTTGTGTCCATCCCCATAAGGATCCGGACAGGTCCCATGCATGCTTCAATGGATGATCCGATCCTTTTTATTGAAGAGGGGTCAAGTGGAAATTTACCGAATTCAGACCTTATCCCATCAGTACCGAACAAAGCCTCATTACTTCTTTTTTTCATTAATATTTTTGACTTTCAGGGTCACTTCAATACTATCATATCCCTCAAATCTGAGAATCTCCTCTCTCTTTTCAAGTGATATTTTTATTACTGAATTCCCGGTGATTTCAGAAAGGTTTATCTTATCAGTACCATAAACAGTATTGATGTTTTTGATCTCTGACTTGTATCCGAATATTTTCACTTTTTCCGGATTGATCTTCCTTTCGATAAGTACCACACCTTGCGGGAGCCTCCCGGTATATAATATCCGCACCGGAACTTCCTTGTAATAGAACTCCCTGACAGTAATTTCAAATATCTTCGGATTGATCGAAATTATTTCAACATCCTCAGGAAAAATAAGATGATCTTCTGTAAACATCGTCAGTTTCGTACTCTCTTCTACATCATTCAGATCAATACTGATATTAAAGTCCTTCTCACTTATTTTCCCTATCTCTTCTGCAGTACCCCTGACCATGATCCTGACCGTATCAGGCCTGTTCTGTACATCTATCATTTCTGAAACATTAGAATGTTCAATATTAATAATGAAATTCTTTTCAAGATATGTCCTCTCTCTTCCTGATATAAATATCCATACTGAAATTGCAAGGAGAAAAGCCGTCAGTTTAAGGCCCTTATTATTCATCACAATATCTCTAAGATTCATATTTACCTACAATTCATAAGTTTTAAGCCTGCTTCTGAGCCCTTCTCGGTCCAGCCCCCTGATCAATTCTCCATTCACTGCCATGGAAATTTTTCCGGTCTCCTCTGATACTATTATTGCTACACAATCTGTCTGTTGAGTGATCCCCATCGCTGCCAGATGTCTGGTACCGCCTGGAGAAAGCTCAAGAAGCGGAGGAAGCTGAAAAAAACATTTTGCCATTGTTATCTTATCTCTGCTTATTACAACAGCGCCGTCATGCAATGGTGAACCGGGAGTAAATATCGTCAATAGAATATCCTTGTTGACTTCGGTATTTATCGGCACCGGCTTATTTACATAATTAATGATCTTGTTCTCTCTCTCAATTGCTATCAGAGCCCCTATTTTGGATAATGACAATGCAACAACAGTATTCACTATCTCATCCGAAACCTCGGATTTTTGATCAAGATTGTACTTGGTCCTCATCCTGCTGCCTATTTCCGCAAGAACCTTCCTCAACTCATCCTGGAAGAGAACTATAATGGCAATGATCAGGTATGTCAGAAAATTATCTATAATAAAGGAGAAAGCCGTCAGTTTAAGCAGGCTTGCAATTATGGCAAAAACACCAATAAGTGCCAGCCCTATAGCCATCTGGTATGATTTTGTCCCTTTTATAAGAAGGAGAATATAGTAGAAGATAATGAAAAGAAAAAATATATCTATAATATCACTGATCCCGAATTGTGAAAATGCATTTACAATTTTCTCAAAAATCATTGATCAGTTGTTTTTTTCTTTTCTGTTTTTTTTGTTGTTTTTTTTATAGTCTTGTTTATAGTTTTTTTTGTTGTCTTATTTTTTACTTTACCGTTACCGATTATCGCACTTATCTCATCTGCAGAAAGTGCCTCTTTTTCCAGAAGGAGTTTTGCTATCTTCTCGAGTTTGTCCTTATTTGCAAGAATCGTTTTCTCTGTGTTTTTATAAGCTGAATCCAGTATTCTCTTGACCTCCATATCTATTTTTTTTGAGGTGTCCTCGGAATATTCTGCATGAGACATCATATCCCGGCCCAGGAAGATCAGATCATTTTGACTGGTGTAACTTACAGGCCCGAGTGATGACATCCCCCATTCACAGACCATCTTTCTTGCTATCGTGGAAGCCCTCTCAAAATCATTACCTGCCCCGGAGGTTTGAAGGTTGAGGAAAATCTCTTCACTTATTCTCCCGGCCATAAGAACGGAGAGCTGTGCCATAAGATACTCCTTGGAATAAGTATACTTGTCATCTATCGGAAGCTGCTGAGTGACTCCGAGCGCCATACCTCTGGGTATTATGGAAACCTTGTGAAGAGGATCAGCCTCTTTCTCAACTGATGCCATCAATGCATGCCCGGCTTCATGGTAGGCTGTGATCTTTTTCTCCTTTTCAGAAATAATCATACTTTTCCTCTCTGCTCCCATGAGGACTTTATCTTTAGCATATTCGAAATCTGACATTTCGATCTTTTTCTTTCCGACCCTGGATGCATAAAGAGCAGCTTCGTTCACCATATTCGCTATATCAGCACCGGTAAATCCGGGTGTCGATCTTGCCAGAACTTTGATGTTCACATCCTTCGCTATCGGAGTATTTTTTGTATGGACTTTAAATATTTCTTCCCTTCCTTTTACATCGGGTGATGAAACCAATATCCTTCTATCAAATCTTCCGGGCCTCAGAAGAGCACTATCAAGTATATCGGGCCTGTTTGTAGCTGCAATTATAATAACACCTACATTTGCATCAAACCCGTCCATCTCCACCAGAAGCTGGTTAAGAGTTTGTTCTCTCTCATCATGGCCGCCGCCGAGACCTGCACCTCTCTGCCTTCCAACTGCATCTATTTCATCAATAAATATCAGGCATGGAGAGTGTTTCTTCCCTTCTTCAAAAAGATCCCTAACCCTCGAAGCGCCAACACCGACAAAAAGTTCAACAAAATCAGAACCGGAAATTGAGAAAAACGGAACATTAGCCTCACCGGCCACTGCTTTTGCGAGGAGAGTTTTCCCTGTCCCCGGTGCACCTACAAGGAGAACACCTTTCGGAATTTTCCCTCCAAGCCTCTGGAACTTCTTTGGTTCCTTCAGGAACTCAATTATTTCCTGGAGCTCATCCTTCGCCTCAACAACTCCTGCTACATCTTTGAAGGTTATCTTATTCTTCTCCCCCGTGAACATCTTTGCTTTACTTTTTCCGAAGGAGAATGCCTTACCGCCACCCTGTTGTTTCATCATCATTACCCAGAATGCAATAAGTATAAGGAAAGGGGCAAAACTCAATATGTAAGATATCCATTCCCCTTTATTAATTTTTTCAACTTTGATCTTGACTCCATTCTCTCTGAGCTTACTGATAAACTCCGGGTATTCATGCGGCATTGCCGTTTCATAATCGACAATCCCTCCTCCGTCGGGGGAATCAAGTTTTCCGGTTATCTCATTTGATTTTATAAAAGCGGAAATTACTTCTTTCTTCTCCACTCTGTTCATAAAATCAGAAAAATCGATCTTCTGTATCCGCCCTCTCGAAACATCCGATAACATTCCGTAAAGGAGAACCATAATTATTCCTGAAAAAATCCAGAACATGAAGCCTTTCGGCCTTTTCTGGTTTATGTTTTTTAAGTTTTTCATATCTTTCATCTCATCCTCATCCTTCGAATTGATTATAACATAAAAGGACATCTTATAAAAATCCAAAATTCAGTTATATAGAGGATATCCGGATACCATTTCCTTTGACATTAATTTAGCCATATGTTAAAAACAAATAGGGGAGAAGAAATAAATGGGTAAGATTATCGGTATTGACTTGGGAACAACAAATTCCGTTGTTTCTTACATGGGTGAAAATGGTGCAGAGATAGCTCTGAGTTCTCAGGGTGAGAGAATTATGCCGTCTTTAGTAGCTTTTACAAAGGATAATAAGATCCTTGTAGGGAATCCGGCAAAGAGCCAGATGGTAATGAACACAAACACCGTTCATTCTGTAAAGCGGCTTATGGGAAAAAGATATTCGGAAGTGAAGCCTTTCCTTTATCAATTCAATTATGAGATCGTCGAAGATGATGATGACAGGTTGAAAATAAAGATCGATGATGTCCTCTATTCTGCTGAAGAGATCTCTGCAATGATAATGATGGAACTCAAAAGAGCAGCAGAAAATCATATTAAAGATACAATCGATGGTGCAATATTAACAGTTCCGGCATATTTCAATGATTCTCAACGTCAGTCTACACGGGATGCAGGTGAGATCGCAGGCCTGAAAGTAAAGAGAATAATCAATGAACCCACCGCTGCCTCCCTCTCCTTTTCCACCAAACTCAAAGGAGAGAAAAAGATCCTGGTTTATGATTTTGGAGGAGGTACCATTGATGTTTCAATCCTTGACATTCAGAATGAAGTGATCAAGGTCCTTGCAACTGCAGGTGATATAAATATTGGAGGCGATGATTTTGACATAATGCTGACCCAGGAATTTATTAAGGAAATAATGGATAAAACAGGTGTTGACCTCAGCAATGACAAAGTGGCGATCCAGAGACTCAGGGATGAAGCGGAAAAAGGTAAAAAGGCTGTTTCATCTGAATTATCATACGAGATCAGCCTCCCGTTCCTTGCCGAGTCGGATGAAGGCCCGATAAATTTCCAGAAAGATATCACCCGGGAGGAGTTTGAAAAACTCATTGAAAAGAAGGTGGAAGACACTATAAATATCTGTGAAAGAGCTATTAAAGCTGCAGGGATCGCTACTGAAGATCTTGATGACATTCTTCTTGTAGGCGGGACTACCAGAATACCTCTCATTCAGAAAAAATTAAAAGAATTTTTTAAAAAAGAGCCGGGGAAAAAAGCAAATCCGGATGAGATAGTCGCAATGGGTGCTGCAATACAGGGTGCGATCACGACAGGTGAGAGCAGAGACATTCTTCTTATAGATGTAATAGCGATGTCCCTGGGAGTCAAAACTCATGGAGGAGTGTTTACCAAACTTGTCAAAGCGAATACAACCATCCCTGTCTCAAAGAATATGGTTTTCTCCACTGCAGAAAATGATCAGGCGGAGGTCGAGATAGATGTTTTTCAGGGTGAATCCAACAAGACTGAAAATAATAAACTCCTCGGGAAATTTATTCTCAGCGGAATAAAACCCTCTCCTGCCGGAGAACCAAGGATCGAAGTGTCATTCAACATTGATATTAACGGAATCCTTCTAGTCTCTGCTATTGACCTTTCCACACAAAACAGTAAGGAGATCCGGGTCCTCCATTCAGGCCTGCTGGAAAATACAGAGATTGAAGACCTGAAAGAAAAATATTCGGAAGTAGAGTCATTTGAAGAGGAAATGGCTGACATAAAGATACTCAAAGAGGATATCAAGCTTGTTGCTTATTACCTTGAGATTTCCGGTAAGAACAAGGATCTTGGCAAGGATATAAGAGATGAATGTGATTTGGTAAGAAAGAAAATATTGATAGATATAGAGACTGACAATCCGAAAAAACTACAGAGATTAAAAAAAGAATCACTGATGTTCCAGGAGGATATCAAAGTAATAATTCAAGAGGATGCAAAACAGAACAAAAAAGAGAAAACGGAAGAGAAAAAAAAGAAAAAAGATGATACTAACCCTTTCTTAAAAGTTCCAAAAAACCTCGTAGATTAACAATAGAATTATTCGGGCTTAAAACCTGCTTCTCTGATCTTATCTTTTACCAGCTCCAATCCGGCTACGCCGTCATACCTTACCTCTTTCTCATCGATAAGGACTACGAATTTACCGATTCCCTGAACCGATTTTAATGTATTTGTAATAGTCATCTTGCAATGATTGCAAGTCATATCACTCACTTTTATCTTTTCCATATTTCCCTCTTTGTTTTTTTTGAATAATCTGAACAGATCATATCTGCTGTTTATCAAAAGGAGCATTAATAGTATTCCTGAGATCTGTGTAATTAAACCCGGGCCGCTTTCAGCATGCGCGTGGGCTGACACCTGAGTAATATTAAATTCCCCCGTTAGAAGATCAAAAATGACCCCGAGGACAATAGAAGTAAGTACTATTGATATTAGATAAATTACAGCTACTTTTTTCCCGAGCCTTTTCCAGACAAAGGAGAGTGTAACAGTATTCGTCGCAGGCCCGGCAATAAGAAAAGCAAGAACTGCCCCGGGCAATATCCCTTTCATCAGGAGGGACGCTGCAATAGGAATAGATCCGGTAGCACAGACATAAAGTGGGACTGATATAAGCAGAATTACAAAATAGTGGAGGAAAGGGGTTGAGAGATAGGTGGCGGCAAAGTCGTGAGGAATCAGAGCAGAGATCAATCCACCGACAACTACCCCGGCCAGAAGCCATTGAGCTATCTCTGATGGCAGGACCTTGAATCCATAGACAAATGCATCTTTGAAGTTTTTTTCTTTCTTAGCTTCTTTGCCGGTTTCTGTATAAGTCTCACTCTCTTTTTCATTAAAATGTGTGGCTATACCGACAATGATCCCTGAAATAAGAGATGCAATCGGCC
>JAGLQR010000129.1 GCA_023136725.1 Candidatus Aminicenantota bacterium | reverse complement strand
TTTTTCCCATCTTACTATTTCTTTGAAAAGTTTGAGTATATAGTTTCTTAAATCCGGGGATGAAGCTGATTGACTCTCATAAGAAAATCACATAAAATCATTTAGAAAGGAGAGTCCTGATTTGTCTGAAAAACTTATAAGAAAACCTGAACTTGTATGCCCTGCCGGTAACTGGAGTGGAATGGTAACTGCAATTGAGAGTGGTGCTGACAGTGTCTATTTCGGAGTCCGGGGACTCAATATGAGGGCAAGTGCTTCGAACTTCGACATCCTTGAAATAAAAAAGGTAATGAAATACCTGCATGAAAGGGGAAAAAAAGGTTATCTTGCTCTTAATGTAATTGTGATGAACTCTGAATTACCTAAAATGAAAAAGATACTTGGAGAAGCTGCAACTGCAGGAGTGGATGCTGTTATTTTGTGGGATCTGGCAGTTTTATCAATAGCAAAGGAACTAGGGCTGAACATCCACATTTCAACTCAGGCAAGTATATCAAACTTTGAATCACTGAAATTATATTCAGGACTCGGTGTTAAAAGAGCAGTACTTGCCAGAGAACTTACCCTTGATGAGATCAGATCCGTGATCGACATGTCTGAAAAGGATGGATCCGGGATAGAAGTGGAAACTTTTGTTCACGGAGCAATGTGCATCAGTATATCCGGCAGGTGTTTCCTTTCATCATATTCCTGGGGGAAATCTGCAAACAGAGGAGAGTGCCGGCAGTCATGCCGGGGGGAATTTGAAATAAAAGATTCTTCTGGTGAAGCGGAATATATAGTTGGAAAAGATTATCTGCTCAGCCCTAAAGATCTGAATACCATCTTATTTATTGACGAATTGATGGACGCAGGGATTCACTCATTCAAGATAGAAGGGAGGATGAGGTCACTTGAATATATCAATGTTGTGGTCTCATCTTACAGGAAAGCGATCGACCTGTATTATGAGGGGAAGCTCGATGAAAAAACTAAGAATGATCTTTTTGATGATCTTTCCCGGGTATATAACAGGGGATTTTCAAACGGGTTTTATTATGGTGAGCCTGAGAATTGGACAAGCAGAAAACTTGAGCATAAAAATGAAAAATTGTATCTTGGAGAGATAACAAAATTTTACAAAAAAATAAATGTTGCGGAGATCCTTATACGGAGCAATTCTCTGAAAAAAGGGGACAGGCTCTTTATTACAGGGAAAATAACACCTGCTGATTTTGTAACGGCAGAGGAAATTCAACAGGAACATAAAGATATCGATGAAGCCGGTAAAGGAGAGATGGTTGGCCTGAAACTGCCTTTCAGGGCAAGGAGAGGAGATCAGGTCTATCTATGGAGAGAGAAAAAAAAGAAAGGGCAAGGAGAGAGAAATGGATCTGAAGATAAAGGGTAAGATCGGAGTAGTGACGGCAGCCAGCCAGGGGCTCGGGAGAGCTGTAGCTGAAAATCTGGCTGCAGAAGGGGCAGACCTGTTAATCTGTTCAAAAAACGAAAAAAAAATCAGCAGAACTGCCAGAGAAATTGTGGACAAATACGGAACAAAAATCATTCCGGTTGCTTGTGATGTAACTAATAAATCAGAAATAGATAATATGAGATCGGTTATGGAAAAAGAGTTCGGGACATGTCATATGCTTTTTGTTAATTCCGGGGGCCCTCCTCCGGGAACTGTTGATGCTTTCAGTGATGATAACTTCAGAAATGCGCTTGAGTTGAATCTGCTGAGCTCCATAAATCTTGTTAATACTTTTATCCCTTTCATGAAAGAGCAAAAATGGGGGAGGATACTTGCGAATACATCGATATCTGTAAAACAGCCGCTTGGCGGCCTTGCACTTTCCAATGTTTCAAGAGCAGGTGTTGTCTCTTTCATAAAAACTCTTTCTGATAATGTAGGGAAGTACAATATTACTGCAAATACAATTGCACCAGGATATATAATGACAGAAAGGGTTGTTAATTTGCTGATGGACAGATCTGAGAAAGAGGGTAGAGATTATGATGAGATCAAAATGGAGATTGAAAATATGATCCCTGTTGGAAAGATCGGATCCCCGGAAGAATTCGGAGCTTTTTCAGCATTTTTACTTTCGGAGATCGCATCGTATATAACCGGTGTGACCTATCTGATAGATGGAGGGATGTACCGCGGAACCATGTAGATAAATTTCAGTATTCGCCAATGATCGCATTTCGTATCAGGCCGTAAAAATGATCATTCGGTGAAAGGTAGAACCATCCTGACTGCATTGAGCAATTCGAGCAGAAAGCAAATGTCCATTTATATCCGGGGAACCATGAAAAATTGGGGATGGGGACCCCTTTTGTTTCACACCCTTGTGCATCTGAAAAGCATCTGAGATCAAACTTATCTCCTGCCGGGTTTGTTAAAAAATGGGAATGGAGACCTGAAACTTCTATCTTGCGTGAAGAGGAAGTTATCAAGTGATTACATCTGGAGCATAGAAGTTCTTTATCTTCGCTTTCTTTTTCCTGTTCCTCCGTATGAATATCTCTTTTTGTTCCGGCGTCCCTGTCTGCTTTTGAGCGGAATAAAATATTTTGACAGGTGATGAAAGGAGAATTCAAAATAGTATTGAGAGGGATTTGGAGCTCAAAAACTTTTGACATCTTCAAGGGGAGAGAAGCTGATAATATAATCCAGGTTTACAAAAGTTCGGTCTCTATTGCTCTTAATTCCGGTTTTTTTACTGTCAAGGAGGTATATCTCTTTGGTAGTAGGAGTATCTTTGCTGTCATGAACATCGACATCAGATAGTTCTATCGAATTGTCCCCGATGTTTTCAAGAGTTCCAATATAGATCCAGGACGATCTTGTATCTACAACTAATTTTTTGTTTAAGAATTGTTTTAGGGCTTCTCTCATGGTGAAGTGATAACACCGTGAGGTTATTTTTTCAATATTGTTTTCCCATTATTTGAGAAACATCACCAGCCCCTTCCCTTATTACTTCGGGTGGATCTGTTGTAAAGTCAATAACAGTTGAAGGTATATTGGGTATTATTCCTGCATTCAGGATCAGGTCGATATCATTTTTAAAAGTCTCTGCAATTTCACCGGGATCAGTAAAATAGTCATCACTCCCTTTAGGTACACTGGTGCTCAGGAGCGGCCTTCCCAGTTCCTCCACCAGGCTTCTTGCAACTTCACAATCAGGAACTCTCACTCCGATTGTTCTCCGTTTTTCCATAATAGACTTTGGAACATCACTGGATGCCGGCAGAATAAATGTGAATTTCCCTGGGAGTGATCTTTTCATGATCCGGAAAGCATTATTAGGGATATGTGCCCATTGAGAAACATCAGCCAGATCGGAGAATATGAAACTCAGCAACTTCTGATGTGAAACTTTCTTGATTTTAAAGATCCTTGAAACAGCATTCTTATTCAAAACATCGCAGGCAAGTCCGTATATGGTGTCAGTCGGATATACAATGATCCCGCCTGATTTCAGAATGTTTGCGGCGTGGATAAATTGTTTCCTGTGGGGATTATCCATATCAATAAACTGAATCTCAACTGCCATGGGGGTATTATACCTTAAAGGGGCTGGAAATCAATTTTCCGGATCGATCAGACTACCGGGAAATCGGGTATTCCAAGCTGAGTTTGCGGAATGGAAATTTTTCATTTCCCTCAACTCGGGATACCGGCAAACCCGGCAGCCTTCAATAATTCGTTTAGACTGAAAGTGGAAATTTTTAATTGCTTAATTTTCTTTTGATACGTTTACCAGTTTGCCTTCTACTCGGCATCCTTCGCCCATCTCCAGAACAACTTCCCTGCTCTCATCTTTATTTATAATATCTCCCTTTATTACTGAATTACCTGAGAGCCTGATCCTTAGAACCTTTCTCTTTTTTCCGAGTATTCTGTTAATAAAATTAGATTTGCTCTTTTTTATAATTATGTCTTTGTTGATCACTGAATTTTCTTTAAGTTTTATATGGCCGTTGTAAGTGATGAGCCCGCCTCTGACTTTAGTTCCATAGAGTGTTATCGATCCGTTAACCGTATCAATACCTTCTCCAATAGTTGTTCCGGTTTCACATTTAATAGAGCCGTTTACAGAATCTATCATCTCTTCAATCTTAACACCTTTACCGGCCCGAATGCTTCCGTTAACACTTTTGATCCTTTTTGCAGTTGAATTGTCACCCAATCTTATAGAACCATTAACATTTCTGACATGATCTTTGATCTCACAATCCTCTCCGGTCCTTATACTCCCATTCACATTAGTAAGGGAGCCGTTAACAATTACGTTATCCCCTATAGAGATACTTCCGTTCACAGAACTCAGAGATTCCCCGGTTTTTTCTCCGGACTCAATTGATATAGATTTGTTAACCGATGAAAAACCGATTGCAACCGATATGATTAAAACTGCTGAAAATAATAAAATTTTTCTAAGACTCATTCTATTCTCCTTAAATTTGTTTCATCTATAACAACGTATAAATCATTAATATGTTCGGAATAATTTTAAAGATTTATTTTTTTACTTTACCTATAATCAGGATATGGGGCTTCAAAATATAAAAAAGTTACTTGTTTTATCATTTCTGATATTTGTTTTAGTGTTCTCTGGCAAATGTTCCGGGGATTCGGATACATATATCCAGAATGAGAATCCTGATCCGCTTGAGCCTCTTGTTATCTCTTCCTGGGGATATCAGCTTCAGGATGCTGATCCGGTTGAGATAAGTACTTCTTCATTAGATCTTGTTGTTTTTGATTATTCCAGAACCGGGGAAGAAGATGGAAAATATACCCCGGAAGAGATAAGTGGAATTAAAAATCGTGATGTCATTCCCATTGCATATATAAGTATTGGTGAGGCTGAAGATTACAGGTTCTATTGGGAGGAAGGATGGAATAAAAATCCTCCTGAATGGCTGGGTAAAGAGAACCCCGACTGGGAAGGGAATTATGAAGTTAAATATTGGATAGATGAATGGAAGGAGATCATCTTTATTTATCTGGATAAAATTCTGGATCAGGGATTCTCCGGAGTATATCTCGATATAGTGGACGGATTCGAATATTGGAGTGATGATGAGATAAAAAAAAGTGAAGATCTCACAGAGGAAGAAGCTGCATTGAGAATGATCATTTTTATTAAAGAAATATCGGAATATTGCAGAGAGAAAGCTGGGGATGGTTTTTTGATCATCCCTCAAAATGGGGAGAATATAATTGATTATGATATTGCTGATGAATTTATCAATTCCATATCGGGAATTGGTATTGAGGATCTCTTTTTTGACGGGATTGAACCAGTGAGTGAGGTTGAAATTAATTACAGGATCGTTTTCATAGAAAGGATAAAAGGATCTGACAAGTATGTGTTTTCAATAGATTATGTGGATGATGGAAGTGGATATTCCGGGAAAAATAAAGAGCGGATAGACAAGTATTATAAATATTGTGGTGACTATAACTATTTTCCCTATCCCGGGAGATCGGATCGGGAACTGGATGAGTTGAATATAATAAGTGATCTGAACAGCGGGTCGGAATTCTGAAATTCTTTTAATTCTGAATCAGCAGGAAGCTGAAACATCAATTGACTTCCCCTTTCCCTGATAGCGCTATTATTATTATCCCGGTCAAAACAATTATCATCCCTGTTGTCTTCATCAATGATGGGAAGTGTCCGAATACCAGGAGAT
>JAGLQR010000128.1 GCA_023136725.1 Candidatus Aminicenantota bacterium | reverse complement strand
AGGCTGTTCTTGATGCTGAAAAAAGGCAGAAATTACTGGAATCTTTTCTGAATAATATACCTGAGGCGATTGTACTCCTTGATTCGTCCCATCATATAGTAGAGTGGAATCCCGGAGCTGAAAAAATGTTCGGGTATTTGCATGAAGAGGTGGTAGGGAAAAATATTGATGATCTTATTACAGATAGGGAATATCTGAAGGAAGCAAAAAAATTCACAAAAAGAGTTTTATCAGGGGAAGCAGTTTATCCTCATGAAACTGTCCGGTATAGAAAAGATGGTTCACCGGTGAATGTTATTGTCTCCGGTTCTCCGGTAAAAATAAGAGGGAAACTACAGGGTATAGTCGGAATTTATATTGATATATCAATGAAGAAAAAAATTGAAGAAGAGTTGAAAAAGGCAGACAAACTTGAATCGTTGGCTATCCTGGCTGGGGGTATTGCTCATGACTTCAATAATATACTGGCTTCTATACTGGTAAATATAGGACTTTTTGAACTTTATAAAGATGATGATTCCAAACGTGTTTCAAAGTTAAAAGAGATGGAGTCAGCTATTTTAAGAGCAAAAGATCTTACACAGCAACTTCTCACTTTTTCCAAAGGTAATGCTCCGATAAAAAATCCTGCATCTATCAATGAACTTCTTGAAGAGACAGTGAACTTCACTTTAAGCGGTTCTAATGTTAAGTGTGATTTCCATATTTCTGAAAATCTCCGGGAAGCTGATATCGATAAAGGACAGATAAGTCAGGTTATCCAGAATATAATTATTAATGCGGTTCAGGCAATGCCGGAGGGCGGAACGATCAGCGTGAGTGCTGAAAATCTTGACAAAAAAGAGATAAAAGATCTTCCTCTGAATAAAAACAGATATATTAGAATGGAGTTCAAAGATCGGGGGATCGGTGTTCCGGAATCTCAATTGAAAAATATTTTCGATCCGTTTTTTACGACCAAGCAGAAAGGGGGAGGCCTGGGCCTTGCAACAGCTTTCTCTATAATAAAAAATCATGACGGTTTGATCACCGTAGAATCAGAATTGGGGAAATCAACGACTTTTTGTGTTTATTTGCCGGCTTTGAAAACAAAAGTACTGAAAAAAGATCAAAAAGAAAATAATGTTGTTTCGGGCAAGGGGAAAATACTTTTAATGGATGATGATGAAATGATATTAAGCGCTTCGGGCGGGCTGCTGGAACATCTCGGTTATATAGTTGAAGAAGCAAAAGATGGTGAAGAAGCAATAGTACTCTACAAAAATGCAAAAAATTCTCAAGATCCCTTTGATTGTGTAATTCTGGATCTGACCATCCCGAATGGCATGGGGGGGAAAGAGGTTATTAAAGAACTTCTTAAAAATGATCCTGACGTAAAAGCGATAGCCACCAGCGGGTATTCTATTGATCCTATTATTGCAGATTATAAAAAATTCGGATTTAAGGGTGCTATCCCCAAGCCGTATATAATAGAAGAATTGAGCATGCTGATAAATAAAATACTCAAAGAATAGTTCCATATTAAAAATAAGACTGTTCACTTTGTCAAAGGTATTGTCCTGAGATATTTTCTTAATTTTTTTGTATAATGAACATAAGGAGATCGATATGAAAAAATCTGCTGCCTCTCATGGAGGTGCTGCAATAGTCTCAATGGTAGCAGGGATAATACTGGTTGAATTTGTACGACCCGGATTTCCGGGTTTATACAAATTTTTTGAAAGTTTTAGTTCAGGTATTTCTGATCTTGTTAATAGCATTTTTAATATCCATACAGATCCGGCTGTTTTCACCTCCATTTTTATAGTTTTTCTGATAGGGGCTCTGTGGGGAATTGCCTACGGAATTGTCAGACACAAAACCAATCCATAAATATATCAGGTCGTGAGAATATAAAAAAACATTCCCATCCCCGGCTTATTACATCTAAACCAGGAACAAGAATATGTTTTTACTCGTTAAGTCCGAATCCGGGGATCCAGGGTGCTCCTAATTCTTTTGCACGTTTTATAAGTTTAGCAAAATCTTCTTTCTGAATTAGCCTTACCTTATTTTTAACAGTCATGAACATTCCTCTGATTTTTTCCAATTTAGTTTTCTCATAGTCCCGGACAGGCCTCAATATTGATCCGAATTTGCTTCCCAGATCCCAGAAATAACTTGAGATCCCAGGTTTCGCCGGTTCACTCCTGTTCCGCTTTGTAGAATCGCCCCAAAGCTCATTTGAGATATCTTTTAGTTTACCTTCCATAGCAATTATATCTGCGAGGAAGTTTCCATTATCTTTCCTTGTTTCCGGTAATGCCTTCTTCATATACTTCAGGCCTTCATTCATCTTCCCGATAACCGAAGAGAGAGCTGTGAAATCACGGTCAAGTTTCATATACTTATCATAAAAAGCTGAAATATCTTTCATTACAGCATCCGGCAGTTCTTTCCCTGCCATAGGTAAACAAGATATGGATTCTTTTTGAGAAACAGGTTTCATAGCTCCATCGGTCATCCTATATGCTGTTACATAATATTTCCCCGGCAGGACAGTATGTCCTCTCCGTCTGTATCTCCATGAATAGGAAAAAGGAGAAGAGGATTTGGGAATACTCAGACGTACTTCATTCTGAGATGATTCTCTAAGATCCCAGTTGACCCGGTGTAATCCCTTTTTCGCAGAAACATCAAGACGTCTTATCACTTCATCTTTTTCATTTGTTATCTGAAGTATAAGTTTGGGGGATACTTCTCTTTCCTCTTTTTTAATGTTATCCCATCCTGGGAAAGGAACATCCTTTCCTGCTTTTGCCAATTCCTTTTCTCTCTTCTTTCTCAGATCTTTAGTGCTCTTTAGAGATTCTTTCATATAATATGTTATTGTTGTTCCATACTTCGGATTTTTCCCTTGAAAGAAAGTATGTCCCTGGCCGCCCCCGGATACTCTCATCAGATTGAATTGAAGTGCGGGTTTAACAGGGAAGAGGATGAAATCTTTTTTCAGCTCAGTTTCATTGATCTTTCTGAGTGGTGAATAATCATCGAGAATATAGAATCCTCTGCCGAATGTACCGCAGACCAGATCGTTCTCTCTTTTCTGTATTTTTATATCTCTGACTGCTATCGTGGGGATCCCGCTTTTAAGTGGCATCCAATTGTTGCCCCCGGTAATGGTGCAATGGACACCAAACTCGGTCCCGAGGAAGAGGATATCTTTATCCACATGGTCCTGCTCGATACTCCATAGTATATATTTGTCAGGGATATTTCCTGTTATTGATTTCCAGCTTTTCCCTCTATCCATGCTTTTGAGAATATAGGGTTTGAAATTACCCCTTTTATGGTCATCGAAAAGAGCATAAACTGTATCTCTTTCATGTTTCGAAGCCATGACTTCGTTAACAAATGTACCATAAGGGATTCCCGGGAACTTGTCTATCTTCCTCCAGTTCTTTCCTCCATCATCAGTTACCTGGATCAAACCGTCATCAGTTCCGCAATAGATCAGCCCTTCCATCAGAGGAGATTCATCGATCGTGACCACATTACTATAATATGACATTGCATCGTTGTCCCAGACAGCATTTATACTCCAGCTCCTCCCCATGAACTTTTCCTCAAGACGGTTGATACCTTTTGAGAGGTCTCCGCTTATAGCAGTCCATGTGTCTCCACGGTCTTCACTCTTGTAAAGCCTTTGAGACGGGAAATATAATCTGTTCGAATTGTGAGGGCTTATTATCAGAGGAGCGTCCCAATTCCACCTGTTCGCATCCTCACCCGGTTCTTCTATAGGTCTGATCGGAACACTGTCTCCATTCCTCTTATCATAACGGATCATATAACCGACCTGTGCTTCTGTGTACATAATATTCGGATCTTTCGGGTCGAACTGGCAGGTGTAGCCGTCACCACCCATCGTTATCCTCCAGTCACTATTCCATATTCCATCTCTTCTCGTTGTTCTTGAGGGTCCTAATTGTGTGCAATTATCCTGAGTCCCGCCCAACACATTGTAGAACGGTTTTTCATTATCAACAGCGATACGATAGTATTGTGTGATCGGGAGATTTGATATGTATCTCCAGCTCTTTCCCATATCCCATGTCTCATATATGCCGCCGTCACTTCCGGCAAGTAGGTAACCGGGTTCATCCGGATGGAATGCAAGGGCATGATTATCTCCATGCTTTTTATCTTCACTGATCTTTCCCCATGTCCCTCCTCCGTCATTGCTGAAAAGGATATTGATCTCCATTGAATATATTTTGTCGAATTGATGAGGCGATGCAAATAGCTCCTGATAGTAGTGGGGGCCGGTGCCGGGAGTATTGTAGGATGCTTTCTTTTTCCAGTTCTGTCCTCCGTCGGAAGAGCGGTAGAATGTGATCTTCCTGATAGCAGTCTCAACTGAAGCATAAATAACATCGGGCCTTTGAGGAGATATTGCCAGGGCGATCTGTCCGAGGTTTTCCTTCGGAAGGCCCTTTGTAATTTTTGCCCAGTTCTCTCCTCCATCATATGTTTTGTAAATGGCTGAACCGGGCCCGCCGTTTATCAATGCAGATACATGACGTCTCCGTTGATGTGCGGCTGCATAAAGTATTTTCGGATCTCTCGGATCCATTACTATATCAGTTGCTCCGGTATCTTTATCTATTGCCAGGGATGCTTTCCACGTTTCCCCTCCATCGATACTTTTAAAAATTCCTCTCTCACCGCCAGCCGACCATAAAGGTCCCTCAGCTGCTACAAAGATTATATCTGAATTTGTTGGGTCGATAACTATTTTATCAATATGTTCACTTTTCTTTAATCCCATATTTTTCCAGGATTGTCCTCCATCAGCACTTTTATAGACTCCATCACCATATCCTACGTGACGTCCGCTGACATTTTCTCCGCTCCCTACCCAGATGATGTTAGAATTGTTCGGATCGATAGTAATGCATCCGATGGAATATGAGGATTGGGCGTCAAAGATCGGTTTAAAAGTTGTACCTGAATTGGTTGTTTTCCAGACACCGCCGGAGCCGACAGCCACATACCATGTCTTTGTATCCTTCGGATCGATAGCAAGATCTGCTATTCTTCCGGACATGAAGGCGGGGCCTATGGACCTGAACTTCAGTCCACTCAATGCTTTCTCTACGGGTGAAGATTCTATATCAACTTTTTTCGCATTCAGGCCTAAAACCAGAATTGAAATAAGAAAAATAGTTAAGAATAAACGTTTCATGATAAATTCCTCCCTGGGACGTTATTGTTAATTATACGGAATAAAAAATTTATTTTACAGATGTGCATGGTCTCAACGTAAGTTATACGGAAAAGGGAGAAAATTGTTATTTATTCCGGAAGGAAAAGGTTTCATTATGATACAATTATTGAGATATGCTATCTTCTGAAGTTATATGGATTATTATTGGAGGGCTGCTGCTCCTTGTGCTGGTAGTTTTTCTCCTCTACATGAAGACTTATGTTCTGAGAGAACAAAAATCCAAACTGGAAGATCTTGTGGCAAAACGGACAGTGGAATTGGAGGCTGCTAATGCCCAATTGGAAACACTGGTGCGAAATGATCCTCTTACCGGTGTAACGAACAGAAGGGGATTTGACGAAAAGTTTGAAGAGGAGTGGAGGCGTGCATCCCGTTACGGAGCATTCATATCTATTTTGATGATAGATGTGGACTATTTTAAAAATTATAA
>JAGLQR010000127.1 GCA_023136725.1 Candidatus Aminicenantota bacterium | reverse complement strand
GTAGGCCATGGATTGATGAACAGATTTATAGGGATAGAATTAAAAAAGACGGGATGGAAGAAAAAAAAGAAGAGAGGGACCGGGTATTGGAGTTATTCAGAATATACCAGACCCAAAGATCCTGATACTGAGTTAAATTCAGACAACTAAAAAACTACAAAGATTATTTATTATAGATATTCCATCAATCTGGATCTAATCCCCCTATGCCCCCCTTAATAAGGGGGAAAACAACTATAAATGACAAATTCCATATCTCCTAATGACAATTCCTATATTTCTTAATGACACGAACAAAGTGAGTAAATGACAAGCCCTAAAGTACTTAATGACAATTACTATTGAACTAAATTTATCTCAACTTCAAATTTCTCTTTTTTAAGCTTTCTTTCAAGAGGCAATTCGATCGGGAATTTTAATTCTTCAATATAAGATTCATGGAAGATCCTGCCGTTAACAAAAACCTGAAGTAGGTGAAACTCTCTGAACTTTTCAGAATAGTCTTCATCCAGATTTAAAACAATTTTATCGATCTTATGGGGATAGACTGAAGTTTTGATATTATTGTTGTTAATCAGGATACTATTTGAATTCTTTATCCTAACAAAATGCTCTTCCTTTATATCTTTAAAAAACCCGTCTTCACCGATCACATTTTCGATCTTCATCAATCGCCAATATGTTGACATCAATCCCGGGGATATCTTTTCAATCTCCTCAAGAATATCCATAGCTTTTGTTAATAACCTTGAATTAATATATCCATCGACAAGGAGTGCTAGAAGTTTTGCAAGATCTTTTTCCTGACCCTCTTTTACAAAGGTGACCGACTGCCTGAACCCCTCGGTCTCCCTGATCATCTTCGATACCTGGCCTGTTCTGAAGTTCATTAATTGTTTCAGATAAAAGACCTTCAGATAGCTTGAATTAAAGAATTTCTTCTGTATCAAAAGATCATCAAGCACTTCAACATCTCTTGTCGAATCAAAGGAATCGAGATAAGAGTGAGATATGGAGAGAACTTTGGCAATATTATCCTGATCTAGATCGTCAAATAAACTCTTAATCGATCTCATTAACAATTCTTTTTTAAGTTTTATTAATGCTGTCTCTCTAAACATTGTTCCATGACTTAGCTTGTAATACCCTTTGATCCTTACATTTAATCTGTTATACAAGGAGATCGTATTTTTAATGCTGTCTGAAAATTTTAATTTGTCGGTTTCAGCTTTTTTAAAGAGGAGATATTCTGATTGAGCAAGAAGTTTGTGTCTGAATTCCAGATCAAGTTCATGCTTGATCAGTTCTTTATTAACAACAGGATAATGCCTCCCGGTGCTATTTAAGATTGATGAAAGAAATGCGGAATCTTTTGAATAGAAGCCCCAAGTTTCTATTATTTTTTCAAATTTATCTTTCTTTATTTTCTTCATTGATATTTTCATTAATGAAATAGCAGTCTCTTTATCCTCCTTACCTACAAAAGGCCAGAGTGAAAGATATATCTTAATCATATCAATATTAATCCCCAAATTGGTTTTCCTTATTGAGGATGCATTCTTTATTAACCTGAGCCCTTTTTCAAAATCCAGAGGATCGGATGAATCGCTTGCCAGATAAGATCTTCCAAGGAGGAAATGGGCAGAGAAGTTAAGATTGTTCAAGACAAGTGATCTTTCGAACATTTCCCTACTCTTTTCTAATACTTTCAGACTTTTACTATCTGCATACTTGTCCAAAAAGAAACTCCCGTACTTATAATAATTACATGAAGCAATAGGAAAGATTTGAGTGCTGAGTTTGATCATACCCGGATTTACGACATTATCCTTTGTACCTTTCACGAATGCTATCTCGGAGAGGGTTTTAAGTGAAAAGAAAATTATGAGTACAATTATAATAAATCTTAAAATACTATTTTTCTTCACTTTGATCCCCTATTTGTTTTGATCCTATTTTCTCTTTTTCTGGGAAACCCGGATTCACTAAATTCTCTCCTGTATGTTACAAATTTTATCCCCAATCCGAGCAGGAGAATAAATACAAAAGAATTAGATGGGATCCTCAAAGAATAATCAAAGAATGAATGGAAAAGCGCAGCATATATCGATGACAGGATCCCTATTCCAAATAACCTTATACGGGGATGCCGCCTCACTTTCCACATTTTCAATATTGAGTAAATCAGCAAACCCAAAATTGTCATACTCAGCAAAACTCCAACTAACCCTCCATCAGTCAGAGTTTCTATATATTCATTGTGAGCATTGGTCGACCATTTACCTCCTATGTCAGTATCATAAATTAGGAATGAATTCTTATATGTGCCAAAACCTGTACCAAAGAGGGGGAAATCTTTAAAAATTTTCATGGAATTAGGCCAGCGGAGGAATCTCCCAGAGTTATCAAAATTTGTCCTCATGAATTTATCAGATGTATTTTTGATCCCAACATAGAGAGTTACCATTGCAATTGTAACAAAGATTATTTTTATCTTCTTTCTGAACACCCGGGACCTGGTCAGGTAAAAAGTGAGGAGGCCAAATAATATCAGAGTAGTTGCAAGGGTCATTATCCCTGCCCTGGAACCAGTCAGCACAATTGATATACTAAGGATGACAACAAAAATAAAAGAGAAAAGAAACTTTTTGTCCTGATTAAAAGTTGAAATGATTTTTTCCCTGAATCCGTTATTAGATTCAAACAAATTAATTTTAAGAAGGAGCAATACCAAAACTAGAGGGATAATCATTTCCAGATAAAATGAAAAGTGGTTTGGATTCCCCAATGTCCCTGTCAGAAATTCAACCTTTCTCGGTTTATCTATTTGATGAAAGAATAAGAAAAACTTGTCACTTTGCAGAGCATATTTAATGATACCAAAAAGAGACTGAACCACCGCTGAAAGGATCAGCACATTAACAATAGATATAAGTTCCCTGATCCTTATATTTATTTTAATGAAACTAATTAAGAAAATAATGATAACAAGAAGCCTGACACCAAACATGATAGTTTCAACAGGTACTTTTGAAATGGTCATAAAAGCAGGGAGTTGTTCTGATATCAGAAAATAACTTTTAACGGTAGCAGGGGATATCAATTTCAGAATGAATATGGGCAGTGGAATGATCTGAAATAAAAGAAACCCAAAAAATATATAAGTGAATAATTTAATTCTGTTCTGGAATGCAAAATAAACTGATTCGCCCCTTTCTGTCTTTAGTTGATCTCTCACAGACAATCCGGCAAAAGATAAAACAAGAAGGGTCATATAGAAAAGAGGTGAAAAAATCTTCCCGACACATCCAAAAGGGAGAGGGGATAAAAGGATAAATCCTTTAAGTAAATTTAGATATGCATTCTTGCTCATCTACTTATTTCTCCTGAAAATACTGAAAACAGATCTTGATATTGACGGATCTTTCAAAGGACCAATATCAGGGGTTCCCTCATTATTTATGATTGCAGCCGGTATATATTTGAGGAAAAGATCCATTTTTTCTTGTTCAATCCAATTCAAAGAATTTTTTATTCCTGATAACCCGGGAGGCCTCAAGCCTGCATCGTGACAATCTGACGCTATTGCATGAACGAGATTATTTTTTAATAGTTTATTTGCAGCCTCTCTTGAATTAGATCCGAAATCCCCCCTGATACTTCCTGCATCCAGTTGAGATAGAGCACCAGCTACCAATAGCTCATACAAAATAGCTGTATTCATCTGAATATCAGTGTTCCTCTCCGGATGACAAATAACAGGTATATATCCTTCATTAAGTATATCAAAGATAAATTCCCTTGTCCCGGGGAAGATGAAATTCATCGGAAACTCCAGAAGGAAATAATCACCATTGTTTATAGTCAAAATATCGGGAAACGCCTTTAATTTTTCCTTCAACCCGGAAATAAAATAATTCTCACTACCCTGAAATATTTCTATCCCCAGATTAAGCTCATCTGCTTTTATTTTAAATTCTGAAAATATTTTCCTGAATCTTTCAATCTCTTTAATTTTGCTTAATTGGCTGAACATATGAGGAGTAGCAACGATAGACTTAATCCCATCCGCAACTGAAGCCTCCAACATCTTCACAGACTCTTCAAATGAAGGGGATCCATCATCAACATTGGGCAGGATATGAGAGTGTATATCGATCATTTTAGTTTTATCTATCTCCTAACTCCTATCTCCTGGCTTCTTATCTCCCTAGCTATAATCATCTTCCTTATACTTATAACTATAACTATAATTATAATTGTATGAGTATTCACTTCTTTTAAAATCAATTTTGTTCAGAACAATACCAAGCAATCTGATCCCAAACTTGTCCATCTCATCTTTAGCCTTCTTTACATTATCTATTCTTGTTTTTCCGCCCCAATTGACTATTATCATCCCGTCAGAATGTTTCCCGATCAGAATAGGATCAACGATACCTATCATTGGAGGAGTATCAATAAATATAAAATCAACTTCCTCCATTATTTTCGTCAATAGGGAAGACATTATCTCCGAATCAATAAGTTCCGCCGGGTTTGGTGGAATTGGGCCGGATGTAGCAACAAACACATTATTTATATGTGTCTTCTGAAGAATATCAGAAACTTTTGCCCTTCCTGCAAGAAACGAGGACAACCCTATTGTGTTTTTCAACTTAAATATTTTATGGATCCTCGGCTTCCTGAGATCTCCATCAATAATAACCACTTTCTTCCCAAGTTGTGCGAATGAAATTGCTAGATTTACAACTGTGGCCGTCTTCCCTTCCCCGGGCATTGCACTGCTGATACTGATTATTTTTGGTGGTGATTTTGGAGTGGAAAGCTGTATTGATGTCCTGATACTTCTGTAGTGTTCGGAGAATGGACTTTCCGGGTCTCTGAAATTTATCAACTCAATATTTTTAATTACTCCTTTCGATTCTGCTTTTTTCTTGCTCCCATAGTGGTATGAATAATAAGATAATCCCGATTTTCCTTCACTTGATGGAATGATACCTAAAGTAGGTGATCCCAAGAATGTTTTGACATCCTCAGGGGTTCTTAATGTCCGGTCCAGAAAATCTACAAGAAAGATCAATCCCAGACCAACTCCGATCCCAAACATGAATGCCAGTATTAGTGCTCTGTTACGGCTTGATGACATGGGAGATTTCGGGACTTCTGCCCTGTCAACAACCCTGATATTATTTGTCTGCATCCCCTCCATCTCTGAAGAGAGTAAAGTTTCTTTCTGCCTCCTTACAAGATAGTTCAAGAGAATGTTCATGTTTGCAACTTCAACATTTAAGCTGTTGTAATATATTGCGTCAGTATTACTTGTAGACATTTCACCTTTCTGCTTATTTAATAGTTCCTTAAGAGAGTTTTCTTCTTTTTTTGCAGAGGAAAATTCTGTCCTCGCTTCTTTTAGTATCTTTCCGGCAAGCTCCCTTGTCTCTTTATTCATTCTATCCAACTGCGATTCCAATTGAGATCGCAATTGCACCATTTGCGGATAATCTTTTTTATAAATTTGCGATTTATTCCTGTATTCCGCTTCCAGCCTGGAATACTCACTTTTCAGACTGCTAATTAAACCACTGTTCTTTATCATTGGGTAATCTTCAAACTTCATACCCTTGATCTCCATATATTTTGCTTCTTTATTTACCCGGTTTATTTGTGCCTGAGTATATGCTCTGTTAAGAGCTGAAAAATTTTCTACTACAGTCGAATCTCTTCTTGAGAGAAAAT
>JAGLQR010000126.1 GCA_023136725.1 Candidatus Aminicenantota bacterium | reverse complement strand
TTCTTTGTTGCCGAGGAATTCACGAGTATGAAGGGGAAGTATGTTGAGATCAAAGATACAATAAAAGGGTTCAAAGAACTTGCCGAGGGAAAATATGATGACCTTCCCGAGCAGGCTTTTTATATGTGCGGTAGTATCGAAGAAGTAATTGAAAAAGCAAATAAGATGAGGGAATAATGGCTGACCCCATTTCACTTGAAGTTATAACTGCAACTGATACAGCAGTTAAAGAAGAAATTCATGAGCTTTATATCCCCGCATATTATGGGGAAGCGGGAATTCTTGCAGATCATCTTCCTTTTATATCGATATTAAAATTTGGTGAGATCTCATACAGGGATGTTAAAGGAGAGAATCACTATCTTTACATTGAAAATGGGTTTATGGAAGTTCGGGATAATAGAATAGTCATAATTTCCGATCTCACAATAAGAGCAGAGGACCTTGATCCGGGAGACATAGATTCTGCAATGAAAGAGATAAATAAAAAGATCAAATCCGCTTCAGAAGGTGAAATTACAGTAACTGAATTGGAAGATGCGATTCTGGAGCAGAAAAAACTTAAAGCTAAGTCTGAAATAATAAAAAAAGTTAATATAAAATAAAATTCCTTTAATCAGGTTTTTTCCAGTTCGGATTTCTCTTTTCCAGAAAAGATTTCATCCCTTCCTGAGCTTCATCTCCAACTCTTAAATTTGCAAGGAGCCTTGCAGTGAAATCTGATGCTTCTTCAAGGTTCATGTCGGGGATCTTTTCAAAAAGTTCTTTGCATGCAGCTATTGCATCAGGGCCTGCCAATTCAAGTTCATCCGCCCTCTTCATTGCCTCATTGATAAGCCTATCATCTTCAACGATCTCGTTTACAAGCCCTGTATCAAAAGCAATTTCAGGGCCGAATCTCCTTCCGGTTATAAATAATTCCTTAAGTTTTCCTCCTGTGGATTTTCTCAGTAAATATGTGGATATTATTGAAGGGATTAATCCGATCCTGACCTCAGACAATCCGAATGTTGCTGACTTCGATGCGATAACTATATCAGAGGCAGCTACAAATCCCATTCCTCCCCCGATAGCAGCACCATTTATTGCTGATATTACCGGTTTCCTGAATGTATATATTTTGTTGAAGAGATCTGATATTAATTTTGATTCACTCAAATTCTTTTCCATTGAATAATTTATGGTTTCCCGCATCCATTTAAGATCAGCTCCCGCAGAAAATGAACGTCCCCTTCCGGATATGATTATTGATCTTATATTATCATCGTTCTCTATATCATTAAGTAATTCCAGGAGTTCAGTCATCATGTCCCTGTTGAAAGCATTATGTACTTCAGGTCTGTTCAGCCATATTATTATTGACTTTTTTCTTAATTCGAACTCGATTGTTTTATAACTATTTTTTAATTTCATTTTCTTTCACTTTAGCATCATTATAGCAACCAAGATATCTTGCGATAACCAGCCTCTGGATCTCTGAGGTTCCTTCTCCGATCTCAAGGACCCTCTGATCCCTGTATAATCTTTCAACTTCATATTCTTTCATGAGGCCGTACCCGCCATGTATCTGAACTGCATTATTGACGCATCTGTGAGCAACCTCAGAGGTATAGAGCTTTGCCATTGCGGATTCTTTTTTAAAATCTTTGCCATTATCACAAAGCCATGCAGCTTTGTATAATAGATTTCTTGCTGCTTCAATTTCTACCGCCATATCTGACAATTTAAATGTAGTTCCCTGAAATGTGGATATCGGCTTGTTGAATTGAATTCTTTCCCGGGCATATTTCAGTGACAGATCAAAAGCTCCCTGTGCCGCTCCAAGACCCATTGCCGAGATTGAAAGTCTTCCTCTGTCAAGTGTGTCCAGCATAATATGAAATCCATCTCCTCGTTCTCCAAGGAGGTTGTTATTTGAAACTCTAACATCATCAAAAAAAAGTTCAGCAGTATTTGAACCTCGCCACATCATCTTATCATGCATAGTTCTTGTTTCGAATCCTTCAGTTCCGGTATCTACCAGGAAACAGGTATATTCTTTCTTCCCGCCTGACTTTTTCCCGGTAACTGTCTGAACCGTGGAGCCGAGTGTTATTGGAGAAGAAGCATTGGTTATAAATATTTTTGATCCATTTATAATCCAGGACTTATCATCTTCCGGAGAAAGGATTGCAGTTGTTTTAGTTCCTCCCGCATCTGATCCTGCATCCGGTTCGGTAAGTCCGAATCCCCACAAATTTTCACCGGTACACAATGCCGGGATATATTTTTCCTTCTGGAGGCCATTACCATAATAATAGATAGGGCCAACACCGAGAGAATTGTGAGCTGCAAGTGTTGCCGCCTGTGATCCATCGATCCGGGCTATTTCCTCTACCGCTATAATGTATTCCATATATCCAAGACCAACTCCTCCATATTTTTCGGGAATGAATATTCCGAACAATCCCAGTTCTCCCATCTTTTTTGTCAATTCGACTGAGAACTCCTCTTTTTTGTCCAGATCATGAGCAAGGGGGCGAATTTCTTCCTCGGCAAACTTTCTTACCGATTCCCTTATCATTTTTACTTCTTCTGATAATTCAAAATTCAATTTTCCCTCCTTAATCAACTGAAATTATAAAAAGAGGATCTCCCTGTCTTACTTCAGAAGAATCCTCCTCAAGCACTTTCAAGACTTTCCCTTTCTCATATTTCTCATCACCTGTGAATATGATCTGATTGAAAGATTTCATCACTTCAATCAGCCCGAGAACACTTCCTTTATGAATAACTGAGCCGGAAGAAATGAACGGAGGGGACTCAGGTGATGGTTTAGTATAAAAAATACCAGTTGTAAAAGCAGTAATAATTATCTCGCTTTTTCTGCTTTTATCAGATTTTTGACTTGTCTTGTTACTTTGCACTCTTTCTGTTTTTTTTCTTTCTGATTTGAGTGATAAAACGGGGGTTTTGTATCCGACAGGAAATACAAGCAAATTATTCTCTCCGGGCTCGACAATACCGGAAATATTATCAGGCAGATATAACCCTGAAATGGATCCCATGAGATTCAAATTCCCGAAATATGAACCTGGGGATAAAATATCTCCACCTCTGACTTTTGTCTCAAATATTCCAATTCCGGGAGATAAAATATTAATTGATCCTTTTTCCTCTTTATAAAAGGCTTCAACTCTTTTTTTGATCACTTACTTATTCTCCACTCTCTTCGATGTTAATAAGATCATGAATTGACCATATTCTGGGATTTTTTACACGTCTGTATCCGGTACTCTGATAAGATAGCTCCATCAACATTTCAAGGTATGACCTTAGTTTGCTTAAAGTTACTATCTCATCCGTATCCATTTGTGAAGCTGAAGCTACAGGATCCATATCTTTTTCTACTCTCTCTTCTACATCTTTCATTCCCTGCTCTATTTTTGAATATTCTTGATCATTTTCTGCGATAATATTAAAGTTATCATCAAGTTTGGTATTAAAAGCACCAATTGCAAGAGTTTTTCCTTCCATAACTGATAGTCTTGTAATTGGAGTTGAGATCTGAAGAACAGGTTCAAAAGGGAGGCCATTCATTGCATAATATCCTGCGCCGGAGGCTTTTCGTAATAATATTGTAAATACCGGTGTGGTTAAATTTGATATTGAATAGAGAAGGTTAGATCCAAATCCAAGCAATCCGTCTGTTTCTGCTTCCAGGCCTATATCAAATCCGGATATATCCTGAAGCCATAACACAGGAATTCCATCATCGTCGCATGAACGGATAAATGACGTGATTTTTGAAATTCCCTCTTTATACAGAATTCCTCCCGGTTTTTTTTCCAAAGCAGATCGTTTGTTTTCGATCAATTCAGTGTTATTTGACACAATTCCACAATATAGTCCGTTTATTTTCCCGATTCCACAAATGATCTCTTCTCCTTTCTCGGAAAATATTTCACGAAAAAGTGAATTATCAACCAACCTTGCTATTATTTGTCTCATATCATAGTTGATCCTGTAATTGTCCGGAAAAATTCCTTCTATCTCTTCTATGGGGAATGCAGGGGCGGATGCACAATCACCATATCTGTAATAATCAGCTCCACTGGATGGTAGTTTTTCTATTTCTTTGATTATTTTTTTCAAGAGTGATTTATCATTCGGTACTCTGTGATCAGCACAACCTGAGAGATGAACATGAATATCAGGACCTCCAATTGAGAGAGATGTGATATTTTGACTTTTTGCCCCTTTTATAAGAGCAGCACCGGCGATTACCATATATGCCTGTTCCGTCATAAACACAATATCACTTATAATAGGCATATACCCGCCTCCTGCTATACAATCTCCGAAGACACCGGCAATTTGCGGGACCTGTGCATCACTAAGTTTACTGTTCATTTTGAAAATATGGCCTGCCCCGTATTTTCCGGGAAAAGTATTTGATTGTTCAGGGAGGAACAATCCACTTGAATCTATCAGGTAAACCACAGGTATTCTGAGTCGCAGAGAAACTTCCTGTGCTCTCTGTATTTTTTCCGGTGTTCTTGGCCACCATGATCCTGAAGCAACAGTATTGTCATTTGCTATTATTGTTACGTATCTTCCGGAGATCTTAATAAATACCGTTATAACTCCTGCACCTGGGGATATTTTTTCCGAACCCGGATCTCCGAACTTTTTTCCATAATTTACAAAACTACCGATAGGGAAGATGTTAGAATCCTCATCTTTCAATAATTCAATTCTCTCCCATGCGGTCATTTTATTTTTTTTGTGAACTCTCTCAATATATTTTTCACCCCAACCTGCTCTGATCTCATTCAAGATTGAATCATATCTTGAATTCAGCTTTTTCATCGATTTTAAATTCTTTTCATAAACCTTCATATCCATGAACTTTTCCAATGGATCACCGATTCGGTGAAGTATCATTTTAGCCATTTTGATCACCAAGAATTTTCTTAAGGCTCATATTATTATAGTCTCCACTTTTGAAAATACCGGAATTAAGGATCTCCAGGTGTGCTGGAATGGTAGTTTTTACACCTTTTATTGTGAATTTCTTTAATGTATTTGTCATTGTTTCAATTGCTTTTTCCCTAGTCTCACCATGAGTGATAACTTTAGCGATCATGGAGTCATAAAAGACAGGAACCTCATATTTTGCTTTAACATGGGTGTCGATCCTTATCTTGCCGGGTCCTGAACTAAGATCCGGATTGAATTCTGTAATTATTCCGGGAGAAGGTAAAAAATTATTCCCCGGATCTTCAGCATTAATTCTGCACTCTATTGAATGTCCATTGAATTTAACGTCTTCCTGATTGAAGGATAACTCTCTGTTCAGTGCTATATTTATTTGCTCCTTAACAATATCGATGCCGGTGACCATCTCAGTAACCGTGTGCTCTACCTGGAGCCTGGTATTCATCTCCATAAAATACAGATTTTTTTTGTCATCCATTAGAAATTCGATTGTACCTGCATTTATATATCCAATCTTTCTCAGAGAATTGAGTAATTCTCTCCCTTTTTTTCTCCGGATATTTTCATCCATTGAGGGCGAGGGGGATTCTTCAATAAGTTTCTGGTTATTTCTTTGAATGGAACATTCTCTGTCTCCAAGATGAATCAGATTCCCATATGTGTCTCCGATAATCTGGAATTCAATATGTTTTGCCGTTTGAATAAGTTTTTCAAGATATATACTGGAACTTCCGAAAGCTTTTTCTGCTTCAACCTTTGCAAGGAGAAAATTTTTCTTTAATTCGA
>JAGLQR010000125.1 GCA_023136725.1 Candidatus Aminicenantota bacterium | reverse complement strand
GAAGAGGACGACGGGTAGTAGTAAAAAAAAGGGCAGGAAAAAACCTGCCCTCTTGTTTAAAAATTAATTGTCTTTTTAATAAACAGCAATAGAACACTGTTTAACGAGCTTACAATTATTCGCTGCTACAGGATCTTTCATTGTAGAATCTGCCGGTTTCACACAAATACTGATGCCGACTGACTTTTTCACCAATACAGGATGATCGACCATAACAAACCTTTGTAATGTGTGAGTATTCTTCGGAAAAGGATTTAATACCTGAGTAGTTTTAACAACTTTAACAAGTTTCCCTTTCATAAGATCAAAATACTTGAGAGTAACAACAACAGCTGTTGGCCATCCTCTTTTTTTATATGGGTGATTGGCAAGATCTACCATTATATTTCCCATATAGAATGCATCTACACCCACAAGATCACAAATACAACTGTACGAATGAATTGCAAGTACCCGCAGATCCGCTGATTTTAAAATAGTTAACTGACCTGGATCAAATTTTGTTTGAACTTTTTTTAAATCAGTTGTTTTAACCTGGCCTGCAAACACAGGATTTACAATCAATGCAAAACTAATTAAAGCTAACACTGAAAATAATGAAAGTTTTTTCATAATTTTTTCTCCTTAATAAAAAATTTTCCTCATTTTTCCATTTCAATAAGGAAATAAAAGATTCACTGGAAATATCTCAAATAAAATAATTTTTTTATTAAATTATATAAAGTAAATTGTCAGCATTACCTTTGCAAAAAAAAGGGGCACTATGCCAGTGCCCCTTTTTTTATTAGTATACGGCTGCCTGTTCGTTAATTGGTTTTTGTTGTATTTTTCGCAAGCAGGAAATAACCCATTATTACTTTATCGGGTTTTGTCACTTTTATCCGGAAATATTCATAACCCCTCATAATATTTTTCCTTAGAAGATATTTCCTTTTCCCGATCCTGCTCTTTCTGAGCTTTACAATAGCAACTTCCTCAAAAAGAAGTTCGTCTGTCGGATTAAAAACATTGAACAAAAATTCTCCCTCTTTTTCCATAAGCGTGACTTTGTAGACACCTTTGTTGTAGTTCTTCCCATCATGAATAAATGCCCTCGGAAACTTCACACTACCGATTTTAAGATCACTTGTTTCCACAACCGCTTCATCGGCCGGAACTGAAAAGGTGAAAAATAAAACTGATACTAAGAGTATTATAGTTTTTTTCATTTTCCCCTCATGGCTTTTCCCCTTTTATATAGCCTATAAGAGAATTATATGTTACCGGATTTTCAAAAGTCAAGGAGAAAATCTTTTTTAGGCCAATTGTAATTTAGCCTTTATAATATTATAATTTTTTAATGATCCTTACATACAGAACTTTAAAATAATGGACATTGAAAATATAAAGAAATTCTTTTCGGGCAAATATGAGTTTATTAAACTTCTCGGGAGAGGTGGATTCGCAGAAGTTCATCTTGCTCTGGATAAAATGCTCGAAAGGAAAGTGGCAATAAAGATCCTCCTCCCCCAGCATGCATCCGATCCTGATATAGTTAAGAGGTTCATAAGAGAAGCCCGTCTTTATGCAAAATTGGAGCATCCCAACCTGATAAATATCTATGAAACCGGAATTGCTGAAGGGACTGCATTTATTGTAATGAAATATGTTAAGGGTGAAAATCTGAAAACTTATATACAAAAGGATGTTAAGACAAGGCTTTCCCTTGCTCCCGGAGTGATCGAAGCGCTGTCCGGAGCCCTGAACTACATACATGAGAAAGGGATAATCCACAGGGATATAAAACCGGCGAACATAATCCTTGAAGATGGAGCAAATAATATTTACCTTGCTGATTTCGGGATCGCAAGATCAGTATCAAGCCAGACCATGACACAGACCGGATCGATAATGGGTACACCTTATTATATTTCTCCTGAACAGATAAAGGGGGGAGTAGTCGATCAAAGGTCTGATATATATGCTCTTGGTGCCACTTTATACGAGCTCGTCACCGGGAAACCTGTATTTTCTGCCGACTCATCAGTGGAAATACTCTACAAGCATGTAAATTCAGAACCTGAACAGATCGGTAAGGTCACTCCGGAAATATCAAAACGGCTGAAATATATTATTACAAGATGTCTTGAAAAAAACCCTGATAAAAGATTTCAGAATGCACTTGAAATCAGTGAAACAATATCCGGAAGGAAAAGCCGTTCTATAACGAAATACCTGAACGCCATTGAATCAGGAAGGAAAAATGGTAAAAGACGTATTGCATTTGTTTTTCTCTCTCTTATAATAATTCCTCTGATTGCTTTTTTTATCTACAAAAACACCACTAAATCCGGAACTGAGATCTCAAAAGATGTGCAAAACATAATTACCGGATCAGAGATCAAGAGCAGCATTGAGAAAGATGCTGATGAGGGGCCTGAAACTCTCACTGAGAGAACAGATAGTTCAAATACTGCCAAATTAGAAGAAATAAAAACCGGCAATTCCGGATCACCGGAAGAAAAAAAGGATGAACTCCCACTCCGGAAAAATCCGGAAACTGAAAAAAGTAAAAAAAAAACAGTGATCCCGACAGAAAAGAAAATTGTAAAAAGTATTTCAGACAAACCGGGTATTTTAAGGTTCAGCTCATTTCCTCCTGCTGATATTTACTGGAACGAGCTTAAACTCGGAGATACGACCCAGATTTTTAAAAAAGAATTTCCACCTGGTAAGTATAAGTTCACATTTACAATTAAGGGATATATGACAGAAGTAAAGGAGATCTCAGTAGAACCGGGAAGAGAGATCTCCGCTCATCACAGGTTCACCCCTTACGGCTTTCTGACAATCACAGCCAGGCCGTTCGCCGGATTTTTTATTAACGGCAAAGATTACGGGGAAAATCCTGTCTTCGAAAGAAAATTCCCTGTCGGAAAATATAAGATCAGGGCTGTAAAGAAAGGATATACTACTGAAGAAAGGGTAATTGTGATCGAAAATATGAAAAAATCAAATATAAGTTTTTCACTAAAAAAGGAGGATAAAAAATGAGAAATTCACGGGCTGCGACAATATCAACAATTTTCTTTTTTGTATTTTTTATACTGATCGGAACAAATCCGGGATTATTCCCTGAGACAGAAAAAGATGAAGCTGCAATATCAAAACTGCTTAATGATGCTGAAGACAATTATCAGAACGGAAAGTTCAAAGAAGCAATAAACCTCTACGAACAGATAATCTTAAAACTCAATCAAAGAAAAGAGCTTGTTAAAACCAAACAAAAACTTTTCAGGACTATGATATCCCTAGCATTAACATATTTCACTATTCAGGAAACTGCAAAGTCAAAAATCCAGTTGGAAAAACTAATAAAAATCAATCCCAATCAGGAAATTGACAAAGAGATCTTTCCTCCGAAATTCATAAAGATGTTCAGAGATGTTCAAACAAATTTTATTGGTGAATTGAATATTGTTTCAACTCCCCAGGGTGCCTCGGTCATGATAGATAATACCAGTATCGGAACTACACCTCTGAAGATCACAAAATTTCTCAAAGGTGAATATGTAATTACTGTCGCTAAAAAGGGATATAAAATAACTACTAAGAAAATAAATATAAATCAGGGAATTTCAAATATGTTTGAAGTTACACTTGAGAAAACCGGAGAAAAGAAGGTCATAGAAAAAAAAGGGATAAAAAAAGAAAAGAAAAAAAGAATATCCCCTATATTGCTGGTAGGCGGTGCCATTGCAATAGGAGCCATCCTGTTACTGGCTTTGAAAAAAGATAGTGAACCCGCCGAAGTGGTAGTATCAAAGCAGTTCAATAACGACACTCCTGTGCCGATAGCAGCTTTCATTCCTGTCTACTCCTTGCTTGAAGCGAGCGGTATAACCGGTACAATAAAAAAAATAGAATTCAGTGTAACTGTCATTCATCCCAGGATTGAAGACCTGAATATTGCTCTGATCGGAACCGATAACAGGACTATCTACAGTGTCTGGAACAAAGGGCCTCATGAAGATAGTGGCAAAACTTTTATCGGTTCTACCGAGGTTTTTAATTCTGTGGCAGCAAACGGAAGCTGGAAGATTACCGTAAGTAATTCCGGTGAGAGAAGAACCGGAGAAATAAGAAAATGGATGTTAAAGATCTATTATGTCCGATAAAAATGGAGAATAAATGAAGCGAATACTGGTACTACTAATAACATTGCTGATCGTTGTTATATCAGTACATGGAGATGATTTTACTGAAAAAGCAAATGGATTTGCAGCAGAATTTGATGACCTGAAAGCTAAAGTTACAACGCTGGATCAATTCTCACCCGAAAGTTTCCCGGGATTCGAGGACCTTGAGAAAACGAACCAGCTTGTTGAACAACTCGACTTTAATAACAGGAAATTCAAACTTCTTCTTGCACAATACAACCTTGTTACTGATAAGATTTTTCCACTCTGCAGAGAATTTTCAAGTTCATCAGATAAAAATGTAATACTTCAGAAACTTGGTAGATTCACCGGATCCGGGGAGGACAGCCTGAAGAGGATCCAAAGAGGCCTTAATCACGTTTTGTTAAAGATCTCCCGGATCGAGAAAGAGATAGAAATGGTGCAATTGAACAAGAAAAATAAGGAGATAACGAAAAGGGAAGAGAGGGTTGGGATTTCATCCGATGACAAACTCCCTTTGGATGAGAGAATAAACCTGTTATCTACAGAACTTGAAGAGATCGGAAGCGAACTTACCGTACAGCTTGCAAAATCAGAGAACCTGAAAAAAGAGGAGAAAAGGAGAAGCGATAAAATAGAGGAGAAAACCACAGAAACCATAGCACTCAAAGCAGAAGCTGCAAAAAGTTTAAATTCGATTGTGAGACTGATAGACAGAACACTCGCAGGTGCAACCGAACTAAGAGTGAACGGACTCGAGATCCCGCTTCTAAATACGACCAGGACCATGATCTATCTCACCAATACCAAGATTAGTACATTAAGGGAGAAAGCTTTAAATATAAAAAAAGAGACCCTCGTTTTGAAGGAGAAAAGAAAGAAAGAGTTCAGGGAAAAGCTCCTGAAAGGGGTAATAGTGATATTTGTTGCTGTTTTCATAGTGTTCTTTCTTACAAGAATATCGAGAATTATCAGCAGAAAAACTCTTAAGCGAATTGAAAAAAGCGATAAGATCGATCCACACAGAAAGCAGCGTTACCATACCTTATCATCAATAGTCTTATCATTCATTAAGATCGTACTCTGGATTTCTGCAGTGGTCTGGGTGCTGGGAGTCCTGAACATCGACTACGGGCCCTTCCTGCTGGCAGCCGGTGGAATTTCACTGGCTATCGGTTTCGGAGCACAATCTCTCGTTAAAGACATAGTGACCGGCTTCTTCCTTCTGATGGAAGAACAATTCGCACTGGGAGATGTTGTTGAGATCAATGGCAAATCCGGAACGATCGAAAAAATCTCCCTGAGAACCATCAAATTCAGATCACTCGACGGAACTCTTCACATCATTCCGAACGGTGAGATATCGATAGTTTCGAATTCCACCTATCAATGGTCGAGAGCTGTGGTAAATATCGGAGTTTCCTACGATGTTGAAAGTTCAGTTGTCATGGATACACTCAGTTCCGTTTGTGAATCCATGTACAATGATCCGGAATGGAAAGATAAGATCCTTGACAAACCCTTCCCACAAGGAATTCTCTCCTTCGGTGATTCTTCAGTGAATTACAGAATACTCGCAAAAACGAAAACCGGGGAGCAATGGGGTGTCGGGAGGGAATTCAACATCCGGATTCAAAATACATTCAACGATAAGA
>JAGLQR010000124.1 GCA_023136725.1 Candidatus Aminicenantota bacterium | reverse complement strand
TGCTCTCAGATCGTGATATTACAATGGAGAACATCCTTAATTCCATAGATGGGAATATATGCCGTTGTACCGGCTATTATTCGATAAAAAGGGCAGCTGAAAAGATTTTGAAAATAGTTGGAACAGGCATTGATGACAAGGATCGGATATCATCACTAGCCGGGCTTTCAGCTATCCCTGATTACTTTACTGAAATACCTGAGAGGCTAAAAGGTTTGACAGACAGCCCGGACAGGGATAGTGAGTCGAAAGCTAAGGAAAATACTCTCTATATCGGAGGAGGGACTGACCTGCTTGTAAGCGGATCCGGAAAGCCAAAACTTTATGTGAGATTTATTTCAGATATTGAGAACATTTCTGATATATTTGAAGATAATAATTTTATTCATGTAGGGGCGGGTTCAACGGTTGAAGATATCATTGATTCCGAAATCCTTAATAAACATTTTCCCGGTATCTCTGATTTTATGTACCTTATTTCATCTCAGATCATTAGAAATACGGCGACCCTTGGCGGCAATATTGTAAATGCTTCTCCTATCGGCGATCTCTCTGTCCTGTTCCTGGCACTTGATCCTGTTCTTGATATTAAATCCGGAGATGGAATAAGAGAAGTATTGTTTAAGGAATTTTTTAAAGATTACAAAGTTATGGACCTTGAACCCGGAGAACTGATCCTGAAAATGAAAATTCCTGTATATCCGGGAAAGAGATTTTTTAATTTTGAAAAAGTATCAAGGCGGAAATATCTTGATATAGCAAGCTGTAATTCGGCCTCTTGTTTTTATCTTGAGGGAGATGTTATCAAAAAATGTGATCTCAGTGCCGGTGGTGTTGCTCCTGTCCCGCTGTATATGAAAGAAAGTAGTACCTGGCTTACCGGTAAAGAAGTTAGTAAAGAGACCATGAACAAAGTTATTGAAGTTGCAATGGATGAGATCTCACCGATAAGCGATGTCAGAGGCTCATCAGATTATAAGAGAGAGTTGTTGAGGCGGCTGATCAAAGCCCATTTTGTTAAATTGAACGGGTGGCAAAAATGAACAACAATGAGATCATTAAGCATGTGAGGGGAGAATCTCAATTTATTGATGACCTGAAGCTTCCTCATGATATTCTTTATGGGACTGTTCTTACTTCTGAAATACCGCATGGAAAGATCGAAAAAATAGATCTGGGAAATGCCCTTTCTCTCAAAGGGGTAGTGCAAATAATAGACCATCATGATATCCCCGGTGAGAATCAGATTGGCGCAATTATCAGAGATGAAGAATTATTGTCTGATGGTATAGTAAAATTTGCCGGAGAGCCTATACTTTTAATCTTATCAGAGAGTCTTGATTCCGGAAGAGAGGCTTTGAAGGAGATCAAGGTTGATATATCACCTATTCCTGCAATTACAGATCCGAGAGAGTCGTTTAGAGCAGGAAATCTGATCGTTCCGCCCAGGACGTTTGATTATGGTGATACCGATTCTGCCTGGGAGAAGTGTGAGGTTGTGGCTGAAGGTAGAGTTGAATCCGGAGGTCAGGAACATTTTTATATGGAAACTCAGGCATCACTTGCGTACCCTGTTGAGAAGGATAGTGTGAAAGTCCTCTCTTCCACACAATCACCTACGTCCGTTCAGAAAGCTGTATCGGGTGTCCTTGGGATACCTATGAACAGGGTTGAGGTAGATGTCAGGAGGCTCGGAGGCGGTTTCGGAGGAAAAGAAGATCAGGCAACACCCTGGGCTGCAATGGCTGCATTAGGTGCTTATATAACAAAAAGGCCTGTTAAAATTGTTTTATCAAGATCTGATGATATCCGGAATACCGGTAAGAGGCACCCGTTCTCATCCGATTTCAAGATAGGGCTTGACAGTTCCGGAAAGATAGTCGCTTACGAAGCAACTTTTTATCAGAATTGCGGAGCTTATGCAGATTTATCAACGGCTATCCTTGAGAGAGCACTCTTTCATGCAACAAATTCATATTTTATACCTAATGTCAGAGTGACTGGGATAAGCTGTTATACGAATCTTCCACCTTTCACGGCATTCAGAGGTTTCGGAGGGCCGCAGGCGATGTTTGTTATTGAATCAGCAATCAGTAAAGCGGCAGCTAAAATTAATATGAATGTCAGAAAGATACAGAAGATGAACCTTCTTAAGGAAGGCGATCTGTTCCCTTATGGAATGGTAACTGAAAATTGCAATATAATTGCCACATGGGAAAAGCTTGAGGAGAAATTTCAGGTAGAAGAAACTTATAAAAAGATCGATGAGTTTAACCGGAAAAATGATCTTATCAAAAAAGGGGCGGCTGTAATGCCGGTATCATTCGGAATCTCTTTTACAAATAAAATGTTGAACCAGGCAGGGGCTCTTGTCCATATATATACAGATGGAAGTGTTTCGGTCAGTACAGGTGCTGTTGAGATGGGGCAGGGTGTGAACAAGAAGATGATAAATGTCGCCGCGGAAACTCTCTCCATCCCTCCTTCGCGAGTGAGGATCGAGACAACCAACACTACCAGAGTTGCCAATACTTCACCTACTGCTGCAAGTTCCGGGGCCGACCTGAACGGTATGGCTACCAGATCAGCCTGTATCGGGCTTGTTAAGAGACTCCGTTCCGTTGCTGCAAAAAGTATGGGTGTTGATATTGATCAAATCAAATTTAAAAGCGGGAAAGTGTTCAATATTGGTAATGGTCAATCTATTCTGTGGGAAGAACTTATCGGCATAGCCTATTCCGAACGTGTCTCTCTCACATCCCAGGCTTATTATGCAACTCCGGATATTTATTTTGATAAAACTAAAGAGAAGGGGAAACCTTTCGCCTATCATGTTTTCGGTACCGCTCTTATTGAAGCTGAGTTGGATGTATTAAGAGGTGTTTATAAGTTCAATAGAGTAAGTATTGTTCATGATACCGGGAAAAGTCTTGATCAGCAGACCGATCTGGGACAGATAGAGGGTGGATTCATACAGGGATTAGGCTGGGTGACCGTTGAGGAATTGCTATTTGAGGAAGGCGGAAAGATAATTACAGGAGGCTCTTCCACATACAAAGTGCCCGATATTAAATTTATTCCTGATGAGATAAATGTGGAAATGATGCAGGATCTTAAGAACCCGTATGCAGTTCTCGGGTCAAAAGCTGTTGGTGAGCCCCCGTTTATGTATGGTATCGGTGGGTATTTTGCAGTCAGGAAGTGTCTCTTTGCAGCAAAACCGGATGTTCAACTTAACTTTGACTGCCCGTTGACACCGGAAAAGATTATTATTTCCTTAATGTAGTGACAGAGCCTGGATCAGAAACCGATACCGACCTGAACACCTACAACATTACTTGCGAAAAGGTCATTAAAAGGAGTTATAATGTAAACTCTGAACTTGAAGTTGTCTCCCCTGAATCCTCCATTCACTTTCAGAGCAAAATCTGAGGACTCTCCAAAATCGCTTCCGGAAATTATAATGAATTTTGATAATCCTGCTCCGGCAAATAAAGTTCCTAACTTAAAATTCGCCATAACGGCCGGCTCAAGCAGGAAGGTTGAGAATTCAAATTTATAGGTAACAACGTTAAGTTCCGGGCTTATCATGAACAGGTCATTTATGCTGAAATCAATATTTGCACCCATGGTCCATACATAAAAATCGAAGCTGAATGAGTCATCTGTCATCATTCCGAAGTTAACAAAAAACTTGGTTGAATCTGCTTTCAGATTGCTGGAAAAAGCAACAGATAAAATAATAAAGATCAGAATTAATAGTAATAGCTTTTTCATGTTTTCTCCTGTTTAAAAAGGGATCTAAAACTCGAATCCTATTTGTGCGGATACCCAATTATCTCCGAAAAGATCATCGAAAGGAGAGAAATGCATAAATCTAATGACCATATCTCCAAGCCTGAATCCGATATTGAGCTTCAGTCCTGTAAATTCTTCGACCAATTCATCTCCGGCTATTCTAAACAATCTCATCGGGCCTGCTCCAATAAATGCATTTTTAAGCTTCAGGTTTAATATGATTGCAGGCTCAAGGTAGATTACTCTGCAGACCGGTTTGACGAAAAGATTTGCTTCCGGGGTTATCATAAAACCTTTTGTAAGGTGATAATCCCAATTTACTCCAAAGTAGAAGAACAATTCCTGGGATGTATCATTGTATAAAAGTCCGTATTTGTGGAAAAGTCTGTTGTAGTCCTTTCCTGAAACGGTCATTGTAGACACAGCAAAAAGTATCAAAACCATGGTTAAGATTATTGTTAATTTTTTCAAAATAGCCTCCCTCTTCACTTATTATAACAAAATGAACAAAAATAAATCAATAGAGCCATTTGCAAAATTCCTTAAACGTTAAATTAGGAATCTCTATAACAAATTTTCTCAGAGACATAATATCTGAAAAAGGATCATTTTTCAAAATTTCTGATAGAACCCCTCAATTTTAACATCTCAGGAATTTTTATTAATTCTTGATATTTAATGTAAATGGATCAATCATTTATGCATAGGCAATTATTGCGAGCTCTGAGAATAGCTCAGGCCACATTGTTGCAAGGCGATTGTGCACATGTTTTCCTAGATACATCTTTCCAGCAGGATAACCAAGTTTGATCACTCTTGAGAATCCACATCTTTCAGTTAGCATTAAAGACAATGAGCGATAAGTAAAATAGTGGAGATGTCCTTCATCATAAAGAGTTGTAGGCCCCCCTGTGTGCTTCGTAAGCCCTTCATTCCGGGAGGCTGTTGAGGGGAATTTGCCAAATAAGAGTTTCATTCTTAGTGTATATTTAGCAATATTTGGAGTGTCAATATATATAAATCCACCCGGTTTGATAATTTTTCTTATTTTTTGCATTGCTCCCAGCGGATCGACAAGATGTTCTATCAGGGCAATCATAATAACAGCGTCATAGTTGCCATGCCAACTTTCGGATATATTCTCGGCATCAATTTCTATAGCTTTAACTCGATTATCGTCAAGATTTCTTCGTATACCTTTTACACGTGCCACACTTATATCTCCCATGGTATAGCTAGAGATTTTCATGTTGGATGACAGAAGAGCCTTCGCGACATTACCGTTACCCGCACCTATTTCAAGCACATCTCCATCTCTGAAATATTGAGGGAAGAACTTTACAACTGCCTCAAAACGGGAAATTGGTGCCTTGGTTATTGTTATAGGCTCGATTAAGTTTCCTGTGCTCTCATGGGAATATTTGCGTTCATAATGTTCTTTTAGTACTTCTTTGGACATAATGAGTTCTCCTCTTTTTTATATTGTTATATATCACATTTTATTGTTTCAAATATTAATTAAAACATCAACTTGAATTTTTGTAAAATCTATTATGCATTATAAAAAAACACTATAAAATGTTTTATACGGTTACAAGGGCTGCTTTGAGAAAGACAGAAAGTCACTTTCAAGAGCATTACAGATATATTGCCATCCGGGAAGTCCTATTTCTGTTATGTTATAATTTCAGCATGAGAAAAAATAATGATCTTTATGTCAGGATCACCCTATTTGTCATCATAACCGCAGGTTTTCTTCTGAGGATAAATCACTGGTTTGATTTTCTCGGAGCAGATGAAACCGGATGGAAAGGCTTGATCACATGGACATGGGATCTACATAAGGACCCGTTTCCTATCCACTATTATCCCCCTTTTTTCCTCTATCTGAATTTTGTTTTTTCAATGATCCTGCAAAAGATTACAATTTTTCTCGGTATAATAGATTTCGGTAATTTATTTCAGCATTCTGATTTCGGATTTATTTTCACGTTAAAGACCGGTCGTCTCCTCTCAGCACTCTTCGGGACATTCAACATTTATATGGTATATCTTATCGGAAGAGAATTCTTCAATAAATATG
>JAGLQR010000123.1 GCA_023136725.1 Candidatus Aminicenantota bacterium | reverse complement strand
ACTCACTGCTCCAATGGTTCTTATCGATCTTCACAAGTTTTCTACTCGACCCCGAAGCCCATTTTGCGATCTTCATACCAAGATCGGGGTGGATGAAGGTTTTGAATAAGAACTTTGAAAAGCTGTTCCTGATGATCCTTTTCATGAACCTGTAGCCCTTATCTTTCTTAGCTAAGCCGTCACCATGCCCGACGAAGAAAGTTTTTTCACCGAATTTCAGATCAACATTCTCTTCGAAACAATGGATACCAACTTCATTTTCCAGGTAGTGTCCGAATTCAAAGTCGTGGTTACCGGTTATAAAAAAAACCATTTTCCCGTCATCGATAAGTGACCTAATCTTATGAATCACGCCGAACCAGTACTTCGGGATAACATGTTTCCACTCATACCAAAAGTCGAAAAGATCACCGGCAATTATAAGTACATCACCATTGGTTCGTATATGATCAAGGAATGTATAAAGCTTCTCCCTCTTTTCAAGTTCATCTTCATCCTCAGTGAATGCTAAATGAACATCAGAGAGAAAGAAGATCTTTTTATCAGAAATATCCTGTTCCATCTTTTAAAGTATACATTACCACTATAATCTTGACAATAAAATGAATATTTATAATACCAGGGCGTAGCCGATCTTGAGGAATACGCTTCGATTACTCTGAAGGAGACTCATATGATTATAACCTTCATATATATCCGAATAGCCCAAGTATAAAACTGTTCGCGGGTTAAGTTTATATGAGAATAGAAATTGTGTTAATAATCCCTGCTCTCTTGTGTCGACCTCATCTTCGTAAAGGTCGGCATTCCTCCGGATATCACTGTATTGGAGAATAACCCGGAAGAACGTATTTTTATTAAGAAAATAGATCAATCTCAATTCATTCAGATAAGCTTTAAACAGGTATTCATCGTCAATATGTAAAAAACTGAAGTTTGAAACACCATAAATTTCAAAGTTTTTAGTTGCGTTATATCTTATTGAGGGAGAAATATACAACTTCTTCCCTGCCCTGACATGATCATAATCTATCCCGTCTCCGGCTAATGCAAAAAAGTGAATCCTTAGTTTCTTAACCGGGTTGATAAGGAACGCAAAAACTCCTTCCGATTGATTGAATTCGGTTTCTTCATAGATATATTTCCGTTTTTCATATTTTGCAACCAGGACGGACTGCATCGGCCCTTCAAATACAACTTCCAGCTGGGCCTCCCTTTCGATCAGATTACCATCATGATCTGTCGTCTGATCAATATCTCCTCCAACCGTAATTGCAGTAAGGAAACCGCCCTCTTTTCCCCAAAAAATATAATTCCCTCCAAGAACTCCTTTCCTGAAGTTAACTTGCGGCATGAAACCCATATCAGCTCTGAATCCCGGAGAAAAATCTTCATAAGCTGCTCTGGCATTCCAGGTTTTCTTTTGATGATGAAAACTGGCAGAAAAAGCTGTACCATTGAAGTTGCCAAATTTTTGTTCAAATTCTTCTGAGATCTCATCTGGGTACATCGTGGATGAACCCAAAAACTGGAAGGAGAGAGTATCACTCTTGGATATCCTGAAAAGTCCGTCTATTCCCCCTACTCTGTTGAAATAATTATCACCCTCTCTGTCGGTCATAAGTACTCCGACCGTTGATGACCTTCCTATATCATAACGGTACCGGAATGAACTCGACCATATTTTTTCCTCAAGGGTAGTATCATCAGATCCGGTTGCTCCCGGGAAAATGAGATTAGTTGTAGCATCACGGGTTACGAACATTCCCAAAGCATGTTTATGGAGTTTACCTGTTAGTTTCAGCCCGAAGTCCGGATCTGCCACTGCCCTTGTGTAAAGAGCTCTCATTGGAGTATTGAAGAAATCTTTTCCTTCAAGGAAAAAAGGCCTCTTTTCATCATAATAAAGCGCATATTGAGTATTTATATCAAGCTGCCCTGCATCTGCTTCTATCTGGGAAAAATCGGGATTAATTGCAAAACTGAGATTAAGGTTTGATGTTATCCCCCATTTCCCGGAAAGTCCCGGTTCGATCTTCGACTGATCTGTCTCCATTGATCCATCCGGAAAATCTTCCCTGGTCTCACTGTGAACTCCTGTTAAAGTAGGATCAAATTCAAGATTCTTCCCCGGGGTTGCATCTTTAAATCCTCTGACCTTATTTAGCTGGCATATCCAGCATGAATTATCTCTGTCCATTTGATTGTTGCCGATCATATGACGTTTACTCCTGGGATAACTCCTGAAGAACATGACACCCCATTCCTTATCTTCTTTGGACCCGCTGAATTGTATTGCATTAAAAGGGATCTTGAATTCTACGACATATCCCTCATCCGTGATTTGCCCGCTTGAAGCCCAGATCGCATCCCAGGCAGAATCTTCATATTGACCGCCATTACTGAATATCTGATCCCACTGTATGCCATATGGGTTCGAAGCAAAAAAAAATGCCCTGTTACCGGAATTAAATGTATCAAAACCTACTCCAACCGTATCATCATTCCATATTTGATCCCGATCGGAATAATTTGCACGCAACTTTTTTATATCCGGATCAAATGCTTTTATACCGACATAAATATTCTCGCTATCAGAGATAAGGTACCCCTCAGTTCTTACCGGCGCTTTAATATTATTTCCCGGGTAGATCTCATTGTTAATATCGATCTTAATTGCATCCTTCCATGCAGGATCATCAAGCACACCGTCGATCTTTATCTTCTGATTTGTTGAAGGGGCTGAATAAATTGAGATCGTTCCATCAGGTTTTGATTTCTCTTCATTATCCGGAAAAACAGCAGCAATAGCAAAAATAATAAAAAATAATATAGTTGTAACTTTTTTCATTTTCAATGGTTCCTAGTTATATGGAGATATGTACGAAATTTCATGTTGTATAGTTTTTTCCATAATAAAAACAAAATATATGAATAAAACGTATACTTATTTGTTCAATTTACAGGAGGAGTTATGAAAAGAATTATATTTATGTTAATTGCTATATCGCTTTTATTCACAATGCCAATTAAAGGTGAAGTTGTTACATCCTTCCCTGACCTGCTGAAACCGACAGGTCTCGTGATAGACAACAATAATCTTTATGTTACAGAAGATATAACTATTTATATTTTTTCACTGAAAGATTTTAAACTTATAAAAAAATTCGGAAAAAAGGGAGAAGGGCCTCAGGAATTTAACAGGTTTGCCGCAATTACACCACTTAAGGATAAACTCCTGATAAACAGTATGAGTAAAATATCATATTTCACAAAAGATGGTGAATATATCAATGAAATAAAAGTAAAAGGAGGTTTCTCCTTTTTGTATCAACCTCTCGGTGATAAATATGTTGGAAGAGGAATAAGTAACAAAGATAACACCAGATATGTATCGATCAATCTTTATGACAAAGATCTCAATAAAATTAAAACTCTTCTTAATCAGGAAGATGGAGCCCAGTTCAGCAAGGGTGTGATAAAGGTCCTGAACAGCTCCTTAAACTATATGACATTCAATGATAAACTTTATCTTGTTAACGGAAGTGAATTTGAGATCAAAGTATTCGACTCTTCTGCAAAAGAGATTATGACAATAAAACGTGACTATAAGAGAGCAAAATTCACAGAAGAGAACGTTCAATCTGTACATGATGAGATAAAGAACGATCCGAGACAGAAGCAGTTTTATGATGCGATAAAAAAAATGCTTGTCTTTCCAAAGGAATGGCCTGCCATTGCAAGTGTTTTTGAAAGAGATAATATTATATATGTTTCAACTTTCAAATCTAAGGATAAGACAAAATATGAATTTCTTTTATTTGATGAGAATGGGAAATTCATCCACAGCATGTTCATTCCTTTAAAATTCCAGACAGCACTTCGCCCTTATCCGATGTCGATCAAGAACGGTAAGCTTTATCAGCTTATAGAGAATGAGGATGAGGAAGAGTGGGAACTGCATGTAAGCTTCATCCACAATTTGAATCTTACAAAGTTCAGTGAAGTTACTGAGAATGTAAAAACATCATCTAAACTAAAACATAAATGATAATCCCCACTGGAGGTGGTGGGAGAGGAAATCAACTGATACCCGGGTACCGGTAATTTCATCAAAATGCATTCCTTTCAGATATGAATAGGTAAGTTTGTACTCGAGATAGAATCCTAGCTTTTTCCAGGGTTTATACCTTATCCCTGTTCCGAAACCGAAGCCCCAGTTGGTAAGGGCTGACTGATATGAGTATGCTCTCCTTCGTGCTCCATCATCTTCAACGGTATCAATTTCAAGATGTGGAATAGCAGGCCCGAATGAAACATTTACATATGGCTGGAATCTCCCCTCAGGAGCATTGGCAGATGGAGAGAAAAGCCATCTGTACACAAGGTGAAAAGACGCATGGTTAATTCCATGTGAAATTGTGAAAAGGTCAAGATAATCCCCCACCCTGACTTGCTCATCAATATTCTCACCCCTGTATGTTCCGCTTAAATGAACTTTCTGATCCTTGTCCATCATGAAAACCTTGTGATGAATAAACTCAACACCGATACCGAAATTAGGATAATTTTTAAAAAAATGGATAAATCGATAACTATAATAAGGTTCAGTAAAAGCTTTAATTGCATCTGAAATCTTAAGATTTATAAGTGGCTTTAAAAAAGCATTGGGAATTATGGAATTATCTTCAAAAAAAGACTGATCCTCCATGAAAACATCACTGAGAGTATAATCATTATCCTCGTATTTCATATAAATATCTGCATGGGTCGGGGATGACATTCCCCTGGAATATTCAAAATAATTCAGGGCAATACCATTGTTCTTTTTTGCTGTAGCACATCCGAAAAGTAAGGAAATGGTGATCAATAAAATAATTATCTTAGAATTCATGTGTCCGCCTCATAATTGGAATTTGTAATTCTATGGTTTTTTTTAACAAAAAGCAAACCGATTAATTCAAAATAAATATACGTAAAAAGCAATTGAAGTTCCAGGCGTAGCCTTGTTTTGCTTTTGTGGGACCGGCCTCCCTTTAATCCCTCCTGAAGGAGGGAAAACTCCCTGAAATAAAAGCCCCCTTTAAGGGGTTTGGGGGCCCAAGTCCCGCCAATCCATTCATGTTTATGTTTGGAACATTTGTACTTTGAGCATTCGTGCTTGTTTCGGATTTCGAGTTCAGCCCAGGCTGCTTTCTCTTCGCCACGGCGAATTCACCTCGTCGTGCTTCGAATTTTAATTATGCTTAAGTGATCAGCACATAGGTAACAAAAGCAAGCAAGGCAAAAGCCATATCTTCTGTTTATAGATATTTTTATTATTTATTAATAAAAACACTCATAAAATCCGGATCTTTCAGAAGTTCGTTGAAGTTAGGATCTTTCTCTATGAAATCCATCAGATTATCAACCTCTTTTAATAAAGGTTTTATGATCTTAATGCACCTCTTTTTTTTTCCGAATACTGCATAGATCGACGCTAGCCTGAAATTGTATAAGTTTTTATTCACTTCAGTTCCCACCGCCAGTTCACCGAATAATATTGCCCTTTTTTCATCTTTTTTGTCTGAATAGATGAAGCTGAATCTGTTTGCCTTTATTGCAATCTCGTAAAGTAATCTTTTTGCCCAATAACTGTTAAACGATCTTTTCTTCTTTTTATCAAGATTCAAAAGGTATCGTACCCGGAGATCATTAAGGACTGATTGCAGGCCAAATCTCATATTTTTTTTGTTTTTCAATAAGCTGAATACTTTTTTGAAGTTTCCTATGAATTGATACTCTTTTTTGTAACGATCATTCTCCTCATTCTTAAACCGTTTGAACCTTTTTTCCCTGATCAGCATATTTACTTTTATTTCAAGATCATCAACCGGCAGGATCATCTTAAAATGCTTTGTAATAC
>JAGLQR010000122.1 GCA_023136725.1 Candidatus Aminicenantota bacterium | reverse complement strand
GATGCATTCGATTCTTATATTGCAGATATGGACAAATCTGAAGATGTTGATTCTGCAATTTCAGCAATGGAAAAATTCGCAAAAGTTATGGAAGTATTGAAACCGAGAATGGACGAGATGGAAAAGAAATATCCTAATCTTAAAAATACATTCAAAGGTGATGAAGTGCCTGCCGAGTTCAAGAAGTTTGAGGAAAGATTTAAAGCAATGGGCCCGAAAATGGGAACTCTTATGGGTAAAATGATGAAATATATGGGAGATCCTAAATTCCAGGAAGCAGCAAAAAAATTCCAGGAATCTATGCAATAAGCTTTAGTACCAAACAAAACCAAAATAAAAGGGGATGGTTTCCATCCCTTTTTTTTTACTTCAGAAGCATCCTTTCAGTGAACATTTCATCGGGAATATCAATATTAAAATCAATTTTCTTTATAACTATTCTCGTTGAGGAGTTTTTTCTCAATTTATCTTCCATTGTCATTTCTACCGGATAATATCTGTTCTTAAAGAGTTTAATTTCAATCACTTTTGATACTTTGACAAGTTTTCCGCTTTTTGAATACAATTCTTCTTTCAGGCCTATATACTTTTCTTTATCGACCCACATCTTACGTTTAAAATAAGTCTGCTTCTTCTTTTTTGAAGTAAGGGTTAAAACATAACACTTTTGTCCATCCAGGATTTCATCCATCTGCATCTTACCGGTATAATCTTCTTTTAACTCTTTGGACCTCTCTGTCATATCCTCATATGACATATCCGAGCCCATCATACTCTGTCTCAGCATGTGCCCCGACAATCTCATAACCCTCTCAGCCGAGGGATAATATATTTTTATTATTTTTCCCGTCTTCAGTATTTTTGTCCCTTTATCTCTGGCAGGACTCAGAAATTCTATGAATGATCTTGAATTTCCCTCCGACCATGACCTCATTACTTTCTTTATCTTTCTCTTCTTTATATTTATGACCATATCCATTTCTACATAGGCATTTTTAAATGTCATATTGGAATCTATCCTGTTCAGTATCTCAAAAGGTTCATTAGCCTCTTCCGTAGCCATCTGAAACACTAAGAGAATCACAATAATGATAAATAATAAAAGTCTCTTCATCGAACACCTCTCTTTAAACCTTTAATTTTGCCCTGAATGCTTCTGCAGGAAGCATTTTTGAAGATTTCCATGCCGGATAAAGAACAGCAAGTATAGCAATGAATAATCCGAACAGAAAGGATTTTATTACAATAGCTGTAGTCAGGTCAGGATAAATAATGTTTCCGTAGAGAGCAAGTGGAATATCAAAACTCTCCCACATCTCCTTCCCCATCATCTCAGCAAAATTTATCCCTGTCTTTTCCAGCCATGCAGACAATCCGCTTCCGATTATTACCCCTGAAAAAGAACCCAGTGCACCGATATACAAGGCTTCTGCAACTATCATAAAAAATATCTCTTTACTCTTTAAACCAAGAGCTTTTAATACTCCGATCTCCTGATATCTCTCCATTACGATCATCAACATAGTGTTAAGAATGACCAATGCAACTATCATTAAGATTATACCGAGTATAGACTGCCAGACCTTTTTGGCCATCGGCATCAATTGTCCGATTATCTCATCCTCCTGCCATGTAAGTATGTCCAGTGATTCACCGAATCTTCCACTCTCAACAATTTTGTCTATACTTGAAGCGGCACCGGCTGCCTTCTCCTGATCTTTCAGGTAAACCAGGATCTCATGAGAGGAGTTACCGCAATCAAGTATTTCCCTCGCAAATTCTATTGGAATAAAAGCCAGATGTTTGTCCATATATGTGTACCCGGTTTCAAAGATACCTGATACATTAAAAGGCAATGCGTATGTGGAATAATTTATATCGGTAGTTACCAGAAGTAGTTCATCACCCGCTTTTATACCCATTTTTTCTGCAAATAGCTTACCGATAATTACCTCTTTTTTCTTCCGGCTCAAATATTTTCCGGATATAATCATTTCAGATAACCCCATATGGACTTTTACAATTTCCGGATCAACACCCATTACAACTCCGGGCTCATTGAGTTCATTCTTACTTAGCAGTGCAGAAAATTTAACCATCTGGCTGACAAGTTCAACACCCCTGACCTCACCTATCCTTCCGGAAAGTTCCTCAGAATTAAGGACAAGCTCCTCTTTCGGCATAACCCGTTCCAGTCTTGAATATTCAGATGTCATGATCCTTACATGCCCGGTCCTCATCCTTTTTGCTATCTCCGTAGCACTATTCATCATCCCTTCTATATAACTGGATGCAAAGATCAGCATTGTTATTCCCACTGTTATTGCAAGGACAGTAAAAAAAGTCCTCTTTTTGTTCCGTGAAATATTTTTCCATCCGAGTTTTAATATATTTGAAAACATATCAGTTCTCCTAAAAATGCCTCAAAGCTTCTACCGGATCCATTTTTGCTGCTTTGCTTGCAGGGTAATAAGTTGCCACAACAGAAATAATAGTACCAAGAAGAAATGTATAAAAGAGAGGCTCAAATGTCAGGTCTGCATAAAATGTATCCTTTACCGGATATATCGCGGCAACAATTTCTGTATAGGTATCTCCAAATGATCTCATGGACATCCCGTACACTTCAAAATACCAGCTGCCAAGACCTCCGATAATACAGCCAAGCAAAGACCCTAGTACTCCGATAAACCCTCCTTCAAAAAGAAACACTTTTTTGATCTCCGATTTTTTCATCCCCATAGCCATCATCATCCCGATCTCTCTCGTCCTTTCATGTACTGCCATTAACATTGTATTTATGATCCCCATGGATGCAATAAAAAGCATTATCATAATAAGCATAGAAGTATTTTTTGTTTTCATTTTGCTTATTGCAAGAAAATTACCCGCAAGCTGATCCCACGAGAAAACCTTATAGTCATAAGCTGAACTCTTAATTTCATTCTGAATTATCTCTTTTAATTCCAGAATTTTTTTCTCTTCGTCCGAATTAAGGCGGACCACAATCTCAGTAACTCCCGAATCCAGGCTCATTGTTTCCTGGGCGGATGCAAGCGGGAGAAAAACATATCCACTATTCACATTTGGGTTTGAAGTATCGAATATCCCGATTATCTCAAAATCAACAGCATTCCAGGTGAACTGGTTATCCACTCGTGAAGTTATAACTCTGGCCGTTACAATATCCCCAACTCCCAGTCCAAGGTCACCTGCAAGTGATTTCCCGATCAAAATGTCATATTCATCCTTTCCGAGCCAATCCCCTTCAATAAGAGACTCCTTAATATTAAAAACAAATGGATCAAATTCCGGTTCAATACCAACACCGATGCAGGGGAACTCATCACTCCCTTTTATCAGGCTTCCGGGAAACATTATCCTCCGTTCGGCACCTGAAACACTATCCAGCTTCCTTATTTTTTTTATTAATTGTTCACATTCCCCGATGATCTTGTCCGAAGGAAATTCATCCTTATTCTCATAATAGCCATTCCTGAAAATTTTAAGATGGGAAGTTTGACTATTGATAATATTACTAAGTGATTGTTTATCTATACCGTTCATAAATGTTATTCCGATAATTAAAAGAGCAAGCCCTATAGATACTGACGAAAGTGTTATCAATGTTCTCTTTTTGAACCTGAATATATTCCTTAATCCGAGTTTTACAAGGCTCATTATTCTATCCTCTCTTCTTGTCAGACTCGACTTCCCCATCCTTCAGCATAATCAATCTCCTTGCATAATCCATTACCATCCGGTCATGCGTTGAAAAAACAAAAGTTACACCAAGTTTATTGTTAAGTTCGAGCATCAGGTCAAGTATATCCTTTCCCGAAGCAGAATCCAGATTAGCTGTAGGTTCATCCGCAAGAACAAGTTCAGGCCCTTTAACCAGAGCTCTGGCAATGGATACTCTCTGCTGCTGGCCACCACTCAGTTCGGAGGGTTTTCTCCCCTTAAGTTCAAGCAAACCTACTTCATCCAGTATATTCTCTACCTTACGGGCTCTCTCACCTTGTGATATTCCTCCATTAAGAATGAGAGGGAACTCCACATTTTCAAAAGCTGTCAATATAGGAATTAAATTGAAGGTCTGGAATATAAACCCTATTTTATCTCTCCGTATCAAAGCAAGGGAATTGCTGCTTTTTTCACTGATATCTTCTCCATCCAAAAAATAGTTACCTGAAGTGGCTTTGTCGAGACAGCCTGTTATATTCAATATTGTGGTCTTCCCTGATCCGGATGGTCCTGCTATCGAAACAAATTCCCCTTTATCTATCTCAAATGAAACTGATCTAAGCGCATAAGACTCCAGTGCCCCTGTATGGTAGATCCTGGATATATTTTCAAACTGCAATAGCGACATTATCGCCTCCGTTAAAAATTTATTTTAAGCCATAGAAAAAAAGCTCCGATACTTTGATTGTTTAATTCTCTTCCTGATTTCCCCATCGGGATATAGAATCCGGATGTGAGTGAGACATTCTGGAACAATTCATACGAAAAAGCCGGATTAATAAGGAAACTTCCATCATCAATGTTACCAATGTAACTGATCGATAAAGATGCGAAATCCGTCACACCATATCTCAGCATTGAAAAGAGATATTGTCTCCCGAGAGTAAATCTATCCCCGTTCAAAACAAGGTCATGATCATAGTTTGTGAAGTCAGCCTCTCCGCTATTGTCAAAAAAATATTCGCTCAACCAATACAGGCCGCTTCCGATCGGGAATGTATAATCCACTCCAAGGACAAATTTTGAGTAGGTTTCTGAAAAAGTTTTAAAATATCCGTATTCGATCCACCAGCCGATAAAATTTTCTCCTCTGAGATCCAGTCCGAATACATCTTTGTATATCTGATATCCGCTAATATAGGTAATCCCGGAATCAATATTAAAAAAAGTCCAATTGAACCTTAACGCTTTCCCTGAAGATCCAATATCTTCATCCGGGAGAAAAACAGCTGTAAGCGATTTGTTCTTTCCCAATGGTGCATAAAGCTTTAAAGCATTAACTCCGGGCTTCTCCTCCTTAGGCTCCAGAAAGTTAATACGATTAAATATATCCAGAGGTGCCCACAGATATGAAACTCCCATTGCAATTCTCTGCTTCCCGACACTAAGATCAAAATGTTTGAAATACATATCAACATAGATCCGGTCCAGGTCAATTTGTTCGTTAGGATTGATCTGATCTATCGATGAATTATCGTTTACGCCTGCAGGAGTCATTAGTGAACCATAAATTGAAAAAAAATCAACCGCCAGATTTATTTTAACTTTGTCCGATGGAGTTGCTTTAAGCTTTAATCTTAATCTGTTGTAATCCCCTGTCAGTATTTTGTTATCACTCAGACCATTATTTCCGGTGTTGAAGATCAGAAAAAACCTGTTCTCATAATAGCCCGAAAATTCTGTTTCAGATATAAGATTAATTAGTAATAAAATAATTAAAAAAGAGAGTAATAATAGTTTTTTCAAATTAATACCTGGATCCGGTTTCGTTTTTCACCGGAAGTTTATTAGTCAGGTATTTATATTATACAGATTTCCAATTTCTTTAACCAATATAAAAGAAAATATTTATTAAAGAAACCGGATAAAATTTTTTGGAAGAGTGTGAAATAAGAAGGGGCAGGCGTGAAGCCTGCCCCTTTATATTAACTAAAAGTTTGTACTAAAAAATATAACGGAATCCAACGAGGATCTCGTGATAATGTTCAAAAGTGTATCCCTCTTTGATCGGAGCTCTGAGCTCACCAAAGATAGATCCTTTACCTGCTGCGGTTTCAAGAATATCAAAACCTACATTAAATACTATATCAAAGTCAGAGTTCCATTCATCAAGCATTACACCATCACTAAGTGTAGCTTCTCTTACCTTTGAACTGAAGCCAATACCTGCACCCAGGAAGAA
>JAGLQR010000121.1 GCA_023136725.1 Candidatus Aminicenantota bacterium | reverse complement strand
CGATTTTCATTGAGAATATGGCATTAGCATTCTTTCTCGGAATGTGTACCTATCTTGCCGTTTCAAAAAAAGTTGATACATCATTCGGGCTGGGGATCGCTGTTGTCGTAGTTCAGACGATCACTGTTCCGGTAAACAATCTTATCTATAACCATGTCCTGAAAGAGGGCGCTCTTTCGTGGGCCGGACTCCCGGATGTGGACCTGACATTTATCGGCCTTATAACCTATATTGGTGTTATCGCCGCAATGGTCCAGATACTGGAAATGGTCCTGGATAAATATTTTCCTAAATTGTATACAGCACTAGGGGTCTTTCTCCCGCTTATAACTGTTAATTGTGCTATTCTGGGTGGTTCACTGCTTATGGTCCAGAGGGAATATGACTTTACGGAAAGTGTTGTTTACGGACTGGGTTCGGGGATAGGATGGGCACTTGCAATTGTTGTCCTGGCAGGCATCAGAGAAAAACTGAGATATAGTAATATCCCACCCGGACTGCGTGGACTCGGAATCACATTCATAACCGTCGGATTAATGGCAATGGCATTCATGCTGTTCTCCGGAATTCAATTATAGGAAGGAACAAAAATGAGCGGATTAAATTTAATATTAGTCAGTGTAGGGATGTTCACCTTCGTTGTTCTTTTTCTCGTAGTGGTCATTCTCATCGCAAAATCAAAACTCGTACCTGTAGGTAATGTTGAAATATTAATAAATGATGACCCGGACATAAGCATCAATGTCCCGATCGGAGGCAAACTTCTGAACACTCTTGCAGAAAACAAAATATTCGTATCTTCTGCCTGCGGAGGCGGAGGAACCTGCGGACAGTGTACTGTAAAGGTTTTTGAGGGAGGCGGTGACCTCTTACCTACGGAATCGTCCATTGTATCCAGGAAAGAAGCAAGAGAGGGTGTAAGACTCTCCTGTCAGGTACCTGTCAAGCAGAATATGAAGATAGAGATAGATCCGGAAGTTTTTAATGTCCAGAAATGGGAATGTACGGTAAGGTCTAATTATAATGTTGCAACTTTTATTAAGGAACTTGTTCTCGAGCTCCCGAAAGGAGAGGAGATCGATTTCAGAGCAGGGGGATATATTCAGATCGAAGCACCTCCGCACAAGTTAAACTATAAAGATTTTATTATTGAAGATGAGTATAAGGGCGACTGGGATAAATATGACCAGTGGAAATTTGAATCGAAGGTAACAGAAGACATAATCAGAGCTTACTCAATGGCCAGTTTCCCGCTTGAGAAAGATGTTATCCTGCTTAATGTAAGGATTGCATCTCCGCCACCATCACTCCCGAACGTACCTCCCGGACAAATGTCCTCATTTATCTTTAATCTGAAACCCGGGGATAAAGTTATAGTTTCCGGACCTTATGGTGAATTTTTTGCAAAAGAGACCGAAGCAGAAATGGTATTCATCGGTGGTGGAGCAGGAATGGCTCCAATGAGATCACATATTTTTGACCAGCTTATCAGATTGAACAGCAAGAGGAAGATGTCCTTCTGGTACGGTGCAAGGAGCCTTCGTGAAATGTTCTATATTGATGATTTTGATAAACTGGCAAAAAAACATAAAAATTTTAAATGGAATATCGGATTATCGGAGCCTCTCCCTGAGGATAAATGGACAGGATATACAGGCTTCATCCACCAGATCATTTATGATAACTACCTCAAAAACCACACGGCTCCAGAGGATTGTGAGTTCTATATGTGCGGCCCGCCTATGATGAACACTGCAGTCATTGATATGCTTGAAAATCTCGGAGTTGAACCTGAAAATATAATGCTGGACGATTTCGGCGGATAGCCGGGACATTTGTTTATGAGGCCGGAAATGAATTACAGGAAGGTCTTAACATCGATTGTATTTATCTCTGTTATTCTTCTATCTGCATGCTCCTCACCGGGAAAACCGGGTGATAATCACCTCGTTATTTCCGGAAGCACAATGGGGACAACCTATACAATAAAGATAGTTAAGAACAATTTCCTGCTTCTTGGAGATACCACCAAAAAAGTAGAAGAACTTGAGGATGGCATCACTTCACTTCTTCGCAGTATTAACATGAAAATGTCCACTTATATACCTGATTCAGAAATTTCATTATTCAACAATTTCAAAAAGACCTCTTGGTTGGATATATCATCTGAAACAGCATTTGTGTTGTCCAATTCGGTAAGGATAAGCGAGATGACCGGAGGAGCTTTTGATATCACCATCGGGCCTTTGACAAACCTGTGGGGATTCGGGCCAAACAGGAAACCGGTAAAGATCCCTGGCGATGTGGAAATTGATCGTGTAAGAGAAAAGATCGGATATAAAAAAATATCAATAAGAAATGAACCCCCGTCAGCCAGAAAGGATGATCCTGAGGTTTATTGTGACCTGTCTGCAATTGCCAAGGGATATGGTGTTGATATGGTAGCTTCATTCCTGGATTCTCAGGGCTTTTATAATTACCTGGTCGAGATCGGCGGAGAGATAAGTGTCAGAGGTAAAAATGCCGGTGGAAAAGAGTGGAGGCTCGGTGTCCTGGCTCCGGATGGTTCAAATGATGTGAAAGAGATCATAGCGATCGGTGATCTGGCAATGGCTACCTCAGGCGATTATCACAACTATTTTGAAGAGAATGGAATCCGGTATTCCCATACCATCGATCCTGTTACAGGCAGGCCGATCACTCATAAACTTGTATCTGTAACGGTCATAATGAAATCCTGCATGGAAGCTGATGCTCTTGCAACCGCAATAGATGTCATGGGCCCGGTCAGAGGATATGAATTCGCGGTAAAAAATTCTATTCCTGTATACATGATAGTAAAAGAGGGAGAGGTGTATAAGGATAAAATGACCCCGGCTTTTTCCATCTTCCCGGTTGACAACAGAAAAAACTGATATAATGTTAATAAATGTAAAGAGGAGTTTGAAATTAAACTAATAATAGTAATTCTTTTTGTGCTCGGAGCATTTTCAATTATGCTTCTTGGTATGTTCTTCGGTGACTACAAAAAGGTAAGAACAAGACACAAAAGAGAAAAGAGTAAAATCGATATTGCAAAGGAAGAAAGCGGTTTTTCATCCTGTGCCGGATGTACCGGCACAGATTGTCATAATTAATATCTATATTTTTAAAATATTATAATTTTTTCCCTGACCAGGTCCCTGTATCAGTCCCTTTCAGAAGTGTCCCTGAAATATCATCAGCGCTGCTGAATTCACCCCAGTAAGTAGTACCGTCAACACCATGAAGGGTAATATCTTTTGAGTTAACAATAGTGAAACTTCCGGATCCTTCAGATTTACCGGAACCGAGATTGTAAATTACAAAACTTCCTGATGCTTTTGTTCCGACAAAAGTGATCTTCTGAGCAGCCTTTGCATCACCGTTTACGATCCTGTTAAATGCCCAATCGCCGAGAATATTATATTTATCGCTGTCAAACAATCCTTTCTCATAAGTATAGGTGCCTCTCTTTGTCACCGTGTAAGTATTCCCTTCGCTATCTGCTACCTGCAGATCGAGTATAACCTCGGTCGGGGTATAAGGATCAAAAGATAACATATCATTAGGAACAGCATTTGCACTGAATGGAAGCGGTGTATTAATGTATATCTCTGAAACCTCATCCACCGGAATGGTTAAATTCCCGGAGAGTTCGAGATTATAATTTCCATAATTATTATTGTCGATCTCAACAAGAGTCACGATGTTATGCATTATCCTGAATTTCCAGCCTGTTATAGTTCCGATCTCATCACCTTTGTTAGCTACAGAAAAGAACAGGTTAATACTTGTAAGGCCATTCTCTCCTATATCAGCAAATGAGTATCCTGTCACAGCGAGAACCTGAAAGTTGTTAACATCCGTATCAGATGTTTTACAGCCGGAAATGAAAAAAAGAAATGCGACCGCAATAATTGCAATTAATAATCTTCTCATAAATTCCTCCTCTCGAGAAAAACTTAAACAATATCTAAATTATACGTTAACAAGAGGAAAAGGTTTTTCAAATCATTAAATTTTTGAACTTATTGACCATCCGTTTCGTATATAATCTATCGTTGAACTAATAAGGAGTTTTCTATGAATAAAAAGGTGATCATTATTCTGGTTTTGGCACTTACCTCACTTCCGGTCTTCTCTTCCGGTTTCGGTATTGTATTAAATGTTAACTATAATATTGGAAGTTCAGATTTCTTCGACAAAACTGAAACTCTCTACCAGTCCGGAGGATATAATTTTCTGGAAAGTAAGAGAAATAAACTGGGAATGGGTTTTAATGCAGGAATAATCGTTCCGGTCACTTCAAAGTTATCAGTTATACCCTCAATTACTCTAAACTTCGGGCACCAGAATTATGAATTCCTTAAACAGGAAGGGACATCTGATTCCGATATTAAGGATAACTACTCCTTTTTAATATACAGCGGTGAAGTAAAAGCACATTACGATATTTTTGTTTTGAAGAACGGCTGGAGAATTACCTTGCTGGTTGGCGCAAACTATAATAGTTTTCAGGCAGATGGTGAGTCCGGCCTTAAAGAGATAAAATACTGGGGGGCAGAAGCAGGGATCGGCACAAAATTCTTCCAACTGGAAAATTTCGGATTCCAAACCTTTCTTATATACAAATATCCTTTCAGTGAAGAAAATTTCAGATACCTGACCTTGCAGGCAGGGATCATTTACAGATTCTGAGTTTTATTTATTCCAGGCTTCCTATTTCCTTTTCTACTTCTTCAAGGATCTCACAGGATTTTACCAGCTTCTGCATTGCTGTGTGATCCGGATATAGCGGCCTGTCAATTTCGAGGAAATCAACATACTTTCTGATTACTTCCTTTGCCTTCGTAACACCTTTACCGAATTTAAATTCTCTGAAATCGAGTGCCTGAGCAGCAGCCATTAATTCTATTCCCAGTATGCCATAAGCATTATCAAGGATCTGGAAGTTCTTGATTGCGGTATTCATCCCCATCGAAACAAAATCCTCCTGATCTGCTGCAGCCGGGATCGATTGAATTGATGCCGGGGTCGAAAGTATTCTCTGTTCAACGATCTGCATATCTGCGGTGTATTGTGAGAGCATAAGTCCGGAGAACATACCGCCTCCCTTTGTTAAGAATGCAGGAAGCCCTACACTCAACGCAGGATGATTCAGCCTGTTCATCCTCCTTTCAGACATTACACTTACCATTGTTATAGCAGCTCCAACCATATCCATAGGAAGAGAGACAGGAGATCCCTGAAAATTTGCACCGGATATCTGAAGGTTCTTATCCGGGAAAAAGATCGGGTTATCGCCAACACCGTTAAGTTCGATCTCTACCTGCGATTTTGCATATTCAAGAGCATCATGAGCAGCACCGATAACCTGAGGTGATGATCTCATGGAATATGCATCCTGAACTTTGCACTTTATCCTTCCATCTACAAGATCTCCGCCTTTAACAAGTTTTCCTATAGACTTGGCACTCCGTACAGCTCCTTTGAATCCCCGCACTTCATGTAGAAGGGGAGTATATGGTTTCATGTTGGCCTTAAGTGCCTCCAATGACATTGCAGCAGCGATCTCAGCCTGCTTAAACCAATTGTTCGTATCATTTATTAAGATTGCTGACATTGCAGTCAGAACATTTGATCCATTTATTGTAGCAAGGCCGTCACGAGCTTCCAGGCCCGGGATCTCTATACCGGCTTTGTCCATGGCTTCCTTTCCGTCAAGGAGTTCTCCTTTATAATAAGCCTCGCCTTCACCCATCAATAGAAGTGCGATCTGAGACATCGGAGCAAGGTCACCTGAAGCACCAACAGAACCTTTCTGACAGACAAATGGTGTAACACCTTTGTTCAGCATGTCAACAAGTGTCTGGGTTATTATAGGCCTGCAACCTGAATTACCATGAGCATGTACATT
>JAGLQR010000120.1 GCA_023136725.1 Candidatus Aminicenantota bacterium | reverse complement strand
CAATATTTGATGATGTTCATGGTGCTAAAGGACGTTATATCTGGAAAGTATCCGGGAACAAAATTGTACCGGGAGGGAATTATAAGATCAGGTTGAGGACAATAGACAAGCGGTTCAGTACAGAAAGCGACAGGTTCAGTATCTCACAACTCCTCTCAAAACTTAAGATCATGAATTATATCAAGCCGGTGAGTGGTAAGGATCTGACAATAATAAAATTTAAAGAGCCGATAGCCCTGAAGATAATTGAACCGAGAATTAATACTCAATGGGAAATTTTCCGTAACTATCCGATAAGGTGGGAGAGCAAAGGGTTGAGAAGAGATGACAAGATCGGTATTGCTCTGAAAAAAAAGACATCCAAAATGGCAAAAATAATTACTATCACCGAAAATACAGGATCGTACAATTATGCTGTACCTTACCCGGTCAGCCTTTTCGGAGATGATGTACAAGTTATCATCACTCCTCTGAAGGACAGAAGTGTTGAAGTACTGTCTTCCAGATTCTCAATAAATAAGCCGGCGGTTGATCTTGTCTGCAGTTCACCTGAGATAGATATAGTAATAAAGAAAAGAAAGAGAAAATGGTGGCAGAGGCTGGGGGACATCTTCAGTGGAGGGATTACATTTTATGCAAGCAAGGTAATTGATATCCTGTGGCTTGACAGGGCTGTTCTTCATATAAATTTCAAAGTATTTAATAACGGATCGGACAACCTCAGGAATGTTGAATTAGCTTGTGCGATCATTACCCGTCAGGGATATCCTGTATATGAATTCCCGGCCAAGGTAATTCCCAGGATGATCAAAGGCAGATACTATCCAATTGAATTTGTTCTTGGCCTTAAAAATGCAGGCCTGAAGAAAAACAACTATATTATTGAAATATGGCTTGATCCTTTCAAAGATCAAAATGAGCTGGAGAGGCTTAGAAAGAATAACAGGGTGGCGGTAGATTTTCGTGTAGGGAAATGAAATCCGAAATTCAAGGGGTGAAAGCCAAAACATAAAGTTTAAATGAAAATTGTTTTCATTTGCATGCTTGAAAATGACTGAAATTGATGTATAATAGAGCAGTATTGGATGAATAAATGACAAGAAATATCAGAGCAGGTAATTTCAAGGAGAAATTATCCGGATTTTTTTTCTTTTCCGGACTTATCCTGATATTTCTATTTCTGACCCTTTTTGCTCAATTCCTTCATAATCACAGCATCCTTGAAAGTGAAGATTTTGATTGTCCTCTTTACCTCTTCTCATCTCAGTCACTGATGTCGGTTGCATTCGTATTTGTACTTTTACTTATCCTTGTTGAGATACTGAGAGAAATATATACAAAAGTATTTGATATTCATTCAATATTAATTTTATTACCGGCCAATAAAAGTCCTCCCTGCTAGAACATATTCTGCAGATAAAAAATCACAAAGGAGGACTACATGAAAATAGTTTCATATTTGATAATAATAGCAATAATATTTATTCTTCCACTCACAACATTCGGAAGTGATGGGGGAAGTAGTGACCCGTTCTCACAAACCAAATTTGTTCCGGCAATATCATTCATTATGGATGTTTCTTATCTGAGCAGAAATCTTGGAAATTTTGAGTTTACGGGTTTTGAGATGCCCGGGTTTATTCATGCTGGCCATTCTAATGGTCATGCACATTCAGGTTCATTATTAAATGGAGAAAACGGCTTCAATTTAAATTATGCCGAACTCAGCCTGTTTGCCACTGTCGATCCATATTTTGACCTTTTCACAGCATTCCATCTTGGAGAAGATCATTTTGAAGTAGAAGAGGCATATGTAACAACAAGAAAACTGCCTCACGGATTCGGGCTGAAGATAGGGAAATTCCTGAGTGCTTTCGGGAGAATCAATGCCCAGCATGCTCATACCTGGAACTTCCAGGAACTCCCTCTTGTTTACCGGGGTTTCTTCGGAGAAGAGGGATTGAATGAGAAAGGTTTTCAATTGAACTGGGTAGCACCGGCAGATTTTTATTTATCCCTCGGGTTTGAACTTTTCCAGGGAGAAAATAGTACCAGTTTCGGCTTAGAGGGTATGGAAATAGTGAATGAGGATAATGGAAGTGAAATTGAGGTCGAGGGTGCAAAGGGGCCGGGTTTGTTTACGGTCTATGCAAAAACTTCTGTGGATATAGGTGACCTTATAATTCTGGGAGGAGTTTCCTATGCTGACGGAGAAACCCGCTCAATACACGAAACTGAGAGTGGGGAACATGCCTTATCAGGGAGATCAAGAATATCAGGCCTGGATATAACTATGAAATATCTTATTGATTCTTACAGGTATATTTCTCTTCAGACAGAATATATTGACAGACAATTTGAAGGTAAATTTTATGAGGCAGGTTCTTCAGAAGGATCTGAATTTTCGAGATCTCAGTCAGGATTTTATTCTGAACTTGTATACAGATTCTCGAAATTATGGAGAACTGCATTAAGGTATGACCTTCTCAACCGTAACAATGTCCTGATTAACGGAACAGATTCAGAACTGCCGGAAGATATGAAGAGGTATTCGTTTATGATCGATTACTCTCCGACAGAGTTCTCAAGGATCCGTCTTCAGTACAATAATAATAGATATTTATATTTAGATGGGGATCTGAAAAATTTCAGTGAATTGAACCTGCAACTGAATATTTCGATCGGGGCGCATGGAGCCCACCCTTTCTAAAAGGAGTAGATTATGAAAAGAATAAAACTGATAGTAATTTTGATGATATTGATCATTGGAATTCCTTCAATAGTTGATGCAAAACTCAGGGTTGTAGTTTCCTATAACTATATTGCAGATATAGTAAAAAAGATCGGTGGCGAAGAAGTTGTTGTCACACCTTTGTCGAAGGGTTACAAGGATCCTCACTACATAACACCAAGGCCTTCATTCATCGCAAAAATGAGGAAGGCAGATCTTCTGATAATAAACGGAGGTCAATTGGAGATAGGGTGGATACCTCCAATTTTAAAAAAAGCTAATAATCCACGGATAAATCCGGGCAACAAGGGATTCCTGGATCTCTTTTCCTTTATCGAAGGAATCGATATTCCCAAAGAGATATCCAGAGCACATGGGGATGTACATCCTGACGGGAATCCCCATTTCCATCTGGATCCGGAAAATATACTTATTGTGTCAAAAGTGATTAGAGATAAATTGATTGATCTTAATTTATCCAATAAAGATATTTTCACTAAAAGGTATAAAGAATTTTCAGAGATGTGGAAAAAGAAAATAGCAGATTGGGAGATGTCACTTGAAAAATTCTCCGGGAAAAATGTTGTTCAATACCATAAGAATTTTGATTATTTTCTGAAAAGGTTCAATCTGGAGCAATTGGGGACTCTCGAGCCTGTGCCGGGGATACCTCCATCAACAAAACATATTCTCGAGATGATAGAGATCATTAATAATAAAGGAGCTGAGTTTATTATTCATGATGTTTACCATATGAAAAAACCCTCCCGGTTTGTTAACAGGAAAACAGGAGTAAAGCTTGTTGTACTTCCTCATGATGTCGGTTCGGTGGATGAAGCAATAGATATCGTATCATTGTTCGATGAGATAGTAAGGAGATTGCTAAAATGATGGACGTACTCGGTACAGCTTTTTTATTGTCGGTTGTTCTTCTTGGTATTCATTCATATTTTGGAATAGAAATCATCAAAAGAGGAATAATATTTACTGATCTTGCAATTGGCCAGATGGCAGCACTTGGTGCTGCCATATCTCTCATGTTCTTTGATGGGGAATATCTTTATCTGATCTCTCTTGGTTTCGCATTAATGGCTGGATTCCTTAATTCGGTTGCGACCAGGAAAGTGAAACATCAGGAAGCTTTTATCGGGCTGATGTATGCATTCGGTGTCTCCGGTGTTTTTATACTTTTATCCAAGGCGTCCCATGGTATGGAAGAGTTTCAAAAACTTCTTGCTGCAGATATCCTTTTTACACCACTGAGCGAGATAATAGAAACGGCTGTTCTGTATTCATTCCTGGGCCTGTTCCTCTATTTCCTGAATAAAAGAGTTAATGGTGTATTAAAAGATATTCTGTTCTTCACAACTTTTGCCGTCACTGTTACGAGTTCGGTCAGGCTCGCAGGAGTATTTGTTGTGTTTGCTCTTCTTATCGGCCCGGCATTTATTGCATTAAGGTCCGGAACAAAAAGGGTTATACTCTGGTCATGGGGTATAGGAATAATAATTAATCTTATTGCACTCGGTGTATCATACAGGCACGATTTTCCGACCGGATATACAATAGTATTCTTCCATGCCCTTGCTGCCATGTTATCCACACTCTTCATAAAGGACCGGAACGGAACTTTAACAAAAGAATAAGTAAGATAAGACAGGCTACGCCTGAAATATATTCGGTGTGTTGGACTGATAAAGTTTTATAAAAAAGATGAATATAATATAATAATTTCATGAGGATGAAAAAAACTATATTATTATTGATCATTATTGGTTTGTTAGTTTTACCATCATGTAAAAAAGCCGCAGAAGAAAATTACAATATTGTCGGGACATGGGAATTAGAGTTTCAATCAGATAACGAGACTTATACGGAACAATTTACTTTTGCCGGTTCAGAAACTATCGGAACAGCAACTGATGGTTATTCGACAGGAACATATACCGTATTGGATAATGCTGTGACATTTTCAATCAGCGGCTGGAGTACTAATCTGGAAGTAACTATAACGATCACTTTCCTGGGAAAATTTGATTCAAAAAACTCAATGAGTGGTTCATATATAACAAATTATTCTGACTTGTTCCCGGATGAATCAGGGACATGGAGTGCAACGAGATAGGAAACTATATTTTATTAAAAATTGTAATTGTAATATAATCGTTTTATGAGTGATCTTAAAGGTTTGTCCATGATAATTCCCTGCTTTAATGAAGCGGAAAGCATAAATAAAACGATTGAAGAGCTTGATATCTCATTAAAAATATCCGGAATGAAATATGAGATCATTATTGTTGATGACGGGTCTACCGATGGTAGTTCAGAGAGGATAGAGGAACTTAAGGTAAAAGACCTGATCCTTGTTAAAAATAAGATCAATCTGGGTTACGGGGCATCCATTAAGGCGGGAATAAGGCAGAGTAGATTTGAATGGATAGGGATCTGTGATGCAGACGGAACATATCCTGTTGAGAGGATGAAGGATATGATCCCCTTCTTTAAAGATCATGATATGGTTATCGGTATCAGGACTGGTGATGTGAAAGCTGTCCCTTTTTTGAGGAGGCCTGCGAAATGGTTCCTTAATAAGTTTTCCTCCTACCTTGCCATGAGGAAGATCAGGGATGTTAATTCAGGATTCAGATTTTTCAAAAAAGAGGTGATCCTGAAATTCTGGAATATTTTTCCTGACGGTTTCTCATTTACGACTACCTCGACTATGCTTTTTACCATGGAGAATCTTAAGGTGAAGAATGTCTCCATAGATTATTTTAAAAGGAAAGGCAAGTCAAAGATCCGGCCGATAAAGGACACATATAATTTCTTCCTCCTTATAATGAGGATAACCATGTTGTTTAATCCTCTGAGGATATTCATGCCTGTTTTTTTCTTTACCCTGCTATTATCATTCGGTTCTCTGGCAAGAGATATATATATCCGGAACCTGACTGATACTACGGTGCTTCTATTTGTTTTCTCACTGATCATATTTCTGATCGGACTCCTTGCAGATCTCATCAACAGGAGACAGAGTTAGAACGGGCCTATGAAAGAGGGCCGGCTGATCTCAAAATTTACCGGATCGGGATTTGTAAGGTTTTCAGTTTCAGGAGCCGGTGTTCTCCTTTTCACCCTTATTCTTACTTATATACTTACCGAGGTTTTTCATCTTTATTATTTATATAGTTATATAGTTGTCCTGCTGACAGCAACT
>JAGLQR010000012.1 GCA_023136725.1 Candidatus Aminicenantota bacterium | reverse complement strand
AAAATGAAAAGATTTTTTCTGTTAATTATGATCTTATTTGCAATTAGTTTTACAATTCAGGGAGAAACATCAGAAAAATTTCCTGTAACAAAAAAAAATGTAGACGAATTCCATTTTGTTTACTATGAATTCACGGGCCCTTATCAGAAAGCATTTGAACAATTCGGAGCTTTTATGGCCTATCTTAAAATGAGCGGGATTGAGACAGGCCCCTACTCTGTCGGGATCTATCTTGATAATCCTCAAATGACACCACCTGAAAAATTGAGAAGTGAACTCGGATTTATGGTCAAAAAAGAGGTAAAAACAAGCGGGATCTACAAGTATAAGAAAGTTGACGGTTTTAAAGCTATTTCTACCCGATATGGATCAATGAACGATATTCAGGGAGCATGGGATGCACTTGGTAAGTATCTCATGAAAAATGGTCTGATACCTGCAGGGCCGGGATATGAGTTCTACAAAACCGGTAAAGATCCTTCTGTGATCTCAGCTGAGTGTTTTTTTCCTGTAATGGAAACGAAGTAATAGTACCGATATGTATATATAATTACTAAAAGGGCGTGAATTTCACGCCCTTAATTATTTCTCTGTCTCTTCAATTCCGAAGATATTCTTCAACGGATTTAAAAAATTGTCAATTCTGAATTTTTTTATGAAAAATTTGTATTCAGTTTGAGATGTTTCGCCCCGGTACTTCTCATCTTCTTTATTTTGAAGTTTGTAGATAGTTATTGAGTTTTCAATGCTTCCCACCAGTTTCACAGAGAAAAGCTGTTCTGATGCTTTCAGATCATTTTTATTATAAATATACCCGTCGCACGATAAGTTCGAAACCATTTCAAGGATAGAATTCACCTTTGAGTTCTCTATTTCTGTTTTATTGAAATCCCATCGGGTTTCAACCTCAGGTTCACCTTCTTTCTCTGATCCGTTTTTCTCTTCTTTTGTAACCGGGATAATAGATTTATTCAACACATATTCTTTTCCATCCAGATTGAACGTTATCTGTTTGATTTTATCCTTTTCAATTAAAAATACTTTTTTGTATCTCAGATCATCAATGGTTTTATCAAGATCTTTTTGAATTGAACCGCCTGCATGATAAATGTTGTTATCACCTTTGATCTTAACATTGGTATGATCATATGTAGATGCTACTTTGCCGGTATCAAATTCTCTTACGATATCTTTCCCGCTGAATACTCTCACATTTATCTTTCTGGGATCATCAAGTTCATATTTGTAATAATTGCCGGATTTAGAAACAAGAGTTGTTAGTTTAAGATTACTTACAATATTTGTTATCTTATCAATCTTAAACTTATCTGTTTTAAAACCATCCTCCCCTACTACCCATCCATCTTTCTTGTTTTCCAGATCTACTACCCTGTCACCTTTTGAAATCGAGATTTTTGTTAATGAATTTACTTTTATATTTATCAATTCCGGAACTTTGTAATGAACTTTGTCAGTTTTTTTGAACAGGATATAAGCAAAAGACAAAACAATAACAATGCTTATTATTATGATCTCCAGGCTTACCTTTTTTTTACTCATTTTAATCTCCTTACTTATCCTCTGAATTAAAGATAGTAAATATCTTTCTTTTTCTATTGTTTCTTCTGATCCATACAACGATGCCGAATATAACAAACCCCAGAGGCAGGCCGGCAATGTTCAGGACTTTAATAGAAGTTCTTGTAAATGATTTTGTATCGGATACAGGATTGAACTTCTGCTTTTTCCCTCTCATCTCTGCAGTTTTCTCTTTTCCATTAAGATAATCTATAATATTAAGAATAAATGTAGAGTTTGGCGATAAGCCATTCTCATCAACCAGGTTGTTTTTGATTATCTCTGAAGATCCGATCACAAATATCCTTGCAGATTTTCCGGCTTTCAAAATCTCACTTGTACTTACAAATTCATTTTTTATCAGTTTTTCAACTTTTTTATTATCTTCTGCATCATCTTTCTTCTCTTCCTTTAAAGGCTGTTCAGGGATATCTTTGTCGGCAAAATAACTGGTGAATTTCCCCTCTGCGATATATGCAAGATCCATTTTTGATTTTTCCTCATCTGATTCAGGAGGCTTTATCATCATGGGCATGAGGTTGATCTTTCCCTTCATTTCCCAGGCTTTATCGGAAGATGAGAATACTTTGGAATATTTTATCCCCTCTTTCTTCTCGATCTCTATCGGTGAAATTTTTATCGCAACCAGATGTTTAATGTTTTTCAAAAATCCGAATTTGTGATTTATATTTTCATTTTTGATAACAGGAGCAAAATATATAGGCATCTCATTGTTGTTTTGATCTCTGTTAATATAACAGCTCTCATCCAGCAGATATACTTTTTTTAAAGTTATTCCATAATGGGATATAAGTTTATCTATTCCGGTATTAAGCGGCATGTAAACAGGCTGCCTGTAACCATACATCTGCTGGCTTTGCTGCTGTTGGATTTCTTTAAACGGGTCGATCATTACAGCAAGGGATCCACCCTTCATCAAAAACTGATCGATCATGAATAATTCCCAATCAGAAAAATTCTGAGTAGGCCCTGCAACTATAAGAGTATCAATACTATCGGGGATTCTCCCTCCATCTTCAAGACTCACTTCCTTTAGAGTGTATTCTTTATTAACAAGAGTTTTAAAGTTTGATATTTCAGATTGGGGCTGCTGCTGGAACATCTGCATCTGAGGGGGAGCCTGAGCAGATATTGACAATGTTCCATTCGAAGTAAGATATCCAATATCCTCATTGATATTTATCACTTTATCTATATTGTCATTAATGAAAGTTTCTATTTCTTCATCACCTATTATAAAATATTCTTCCTGAATTCCTCTGTTTGTAAGGTTTAGTTTTTTTGACATCAGATTTTTCTGGACAGATATTCCATCGTACTCAAGTCCAATTGCGATCACACCTTTTCCCGGCTTAACAATTTTTCCTTCAGGGGATTTCAACTCCGGCCATTCAATACCCATATGTTTGAATCCGGATATAACTTTCTCCGGCACATTATCCGAGGAAGGATCATATGACTTAAGTTCAAGTTTTCCATAAACTTTATTATTTACCTTTTCAATTATGCTCACGATCCGAGCTTCGATCTTATCAAGATCTTTCAACTTGATCAGTGGAGCTATTGATGACAAAGAGGAGGAGTTGAGGAGATATAGCTTGATATTTTCTTTGAGTTTAAGCAAAGCTGATATCTTATTGTTCATTTTCTGGATCGTTGTAGTAATTTTATATTCAAGATCTTCTGTTGAAATTACGGCCGGGATCTTTTCGACAATATCTCCATGTATAAAGACCATACCCATGTAAGCTTTCTGGATCTTTGCTTCATCCTGTTCTATTTTCTGAACATTTACAGGATAGATCCCATAACTATTGGCAATTTTCCTGTTTTCTTCAGCTTGTTCGCTAAGGTCGCCCTCTTTAGCATTTACATCATAAAACCTGAAACTGAGATTTTTGTTCGAATGGATCTCATATTCTTCAAGAATATCATGAAGATACCTCTCAACATTATTATATGGAGAAGGGAGGTTCTTGGAGAAAAATACATTGATCGTTAAAGGTTCCGTTAAAGAGTTGACAGCATCTTCAGAAGCATCCGAAAGAGAATAAAGTCCGTTCGAGGTAAGATCTAACCGGAAGTACATACTTCCTGCTGCAACATTTATCAATAAAAGCATTATCAGATACAATCCGAATTTGTAATATTTATTTTTATTATCATTCATTTTCTTTCTCCTATTTCTTCTCTTTCATAACCAGATTGGCCGCATACAAAGCAATGAATGAAATAGTTATGAAATACAAAATATCCCTGCTGTCTATCAAACCTTTTGATATATTTTGAAAATGGAAATTTGCACTGAAATACTGAAAAAATCCTATAAAGGAATTAGGGATAAAATAGAGGAGGAAATCGGTCAACAATGTTAGAGAAAAACAGATCGTCATTCCGGTTATAAATGCAATAACCTGATTTCTGGTAAGTGATGAGGCAAATATACCAATGGCACTGAAAGCTGCGCCAAGTAGAATTGCTCCGGTATATCCTCCTATCACCGGACCCCAGTCCAGTTCCCCCACAAAAGAGATAGATACAGCGTAAATTATTGTAGGAAGTAGCATAATGGCTATAAATGAGATGGCTGCAAAAAATTTCCCCAATATTATATCCCTGAATTTCACAGGCAGAGTCAGTAGAATTTCGTATGTTCCTATATTTAATTCTTCAGAAAAAAGTCTCATTGTTATGGCCGGAACAATAAATGAGAAAGTAATCGGAAGCAGTGAAAAGAACTGCATCATACTTGCCTGCCTGTTTAAAAAGAATGTTGAGAAGAATAGCCATCCTATAACGAGAAGAAACAGCGAGATTACAATATATGCAATAGGAGTAACAAAATAACTCTTGAATTCTTTTTTAAATATGTGCTTTACATTTTCCATTATCAGCTCCCTCTTGTGATCTTTCTGAAAATATTTTCAAATTTATCTTCATCAGTTAATTTTTTCAAATTCTCAATAGTATCATCGGCCTTTATTTCCCCTTCATCCATTATCACGACCCTGTCACAAGTTGCTTCAGCCTCACTTAGTATGTGAGTTGAAAAGATTATGGTCTTTTCCTTGCCGATCCTTCTGATTATATCTCTTGTCTCAACTATCTGATTCGGATCGAGTCCGGAAGTCGGCTCATCAAGGACCAGAATGTCCGGATCCCCCATTAAAGCATGAGCTATCCCGACCCTCTGCCTGTATCCTTTTGAAAGCTCATCGATCGTTTTATGCATTACATTCCTGAGTCTGCATATATCTGCAAGCTCTTTTATATGTGAAAGTTTCCTGCTGCTACTGACCTTTCTGATATCTGCAATATAATTAAGATAATCATAAACCAGAATATCTTTGTAGATAGGTGCTGATTCGGGAAGATAACCGATCATCTTTTTTATTTCAATTATATCTTCATTAATATCATAATCTTTTACCTTTATTGTACCTGATGTTGGCTTTAGATAACCGGTCAAGATTCTGTATGTAGTGGTTTTCCCTGCACCATTCGGGCCCAGCAAACCTAATATTTCACCTTTTTTTACCTCAAATGAAACATTCTTTAAAGCTTTTACATCCCCATAATTCTTTGATAATTCAATAACCTGGATCATTAAACTCTCCTGTTTAATTATACGCAATTGTTAATTCTATCAAATTCAAATCCGCTGTCAAGACCGCTATCAGTAACTTTCCTGACTTGCGGATTGACTTTCCAAAACAATTAAACTATAAATCAATACAGGAGAAATCATGGAAAAATTATCCGGTAATGAATTGGTCGCACTTATCAGTTCAGTATTTCCCAGGTTTGAAAGTGACAGGAAAATGGGAATTCTTGTAGATATCCCACGGAATGACAGTCAGGATAATAATAACTGGCAGAAAAGGCGTGAGATATGCCAGAACTGGTATGATGAACTACGAAATGCTGCAGGTTCATTAGGCCTTGAACAAATTGATCTTATAGCCTACCCGGATGTCAAATCAAACAATGCTGATCTTCCTGATTCAGGATATCTTATCACAGGTAGCTTACCGGAAAGAGAATCCGGTCTGCCGGAAGTTGGTGTTCTGACTAAGTTCTCTGAAATTTTCAAGGATCACCAGATATTTCTTGCACCTACCGAATACTCAACAACAGCTCCTTTAAAGAATAATGCGAAAAAATATGGATTCAGAGCTGCAACAATGCCGGGATTCTCAGATATGATGATCCCTGCATTACGAATAGATTACAATGAAGTTTTCAGAAGGGTTGAGCTGATAAAAAACCTTCTTGATCCTGCAGAAAAAGCAGAAGTAGTATTTGTAGTTGATGAAGTAAATGAATATGTTATGGATTTCGATCTCCGGTTCAGGAAAAGCCATATGAGTAGCGGTAGGTTCCCTGATCCCTCAACAGCAGGAAATTTACCCAGTGGAGAAACATATATAGTACCTTATGAGGGGGAAGGAGAGAAGAGCAGGACGAACGGGACTCTTCCTGTTCAGACAGGCGATGATGTATTGTTCTATTCTATAATCGAAAATAATGCGGTTGAAGTTCTGGGGAGTGGGGATTCTCTTAAATATGAAGCAGATTTTCTGAATAGTGAACCGGCTTATGGAAATATGGCTGAACTTGGTTTCGGTGTATTAGGTGATTTCGGGCTTGAACCAATAAATGAGATCCTCCTCGATGAAAAACTCGGATTCCATGTTGCATTCGGAAGAAGCGACCATTTTGGCGGGATCATCAGTCCGGATAAATTTTCAGCCCCTGATAAAGTAATTCATCTGGACCGGGTCTATATACCGAAAATGCAGCCGAGGGTATCAGTGAAATCTATCATTCTCCATTTCCAGGACAGGGATCCTGAACTTATTTTTGAAAACGGAAACTATACAATATTCAACTGATCAGATTTCCAGGTTTGTAAATTCATCAGAAGTTTCAAATTCATAATCAGGATATTCGAATACTCCCATCCTCGCTTCCGTATTACCTATTGAATAACAATACAGATCCTCATATTCAATTATATCCTCCCCCATTTCTCTTATCTGTTTCAGATATTCACTTATCGTTTTTGACTCTATGATCACAACTTTACCCATTTTATCAATTACAGGACTATGTTTTCGAGTCCTGTCATAATCAAACTCAAGAATCCTCCTGCCATACCTGGTTATTCCGATGACCCTGAAAGTCAGGCTTTTTCCAACTCCAGGAAGGTTAAGGACACTGCGGTCTGAAGCCAGAAATGGAATATTCTTCTGTTTCCTGATATCAGAGATATAAGCCCTTACCTTTCTGCTCCTCTGGGGAAAATTCATTACTTTGTTCTGACTGGCTCTGTCAACTTTTCCAAGATATTTTTCTTCTCTTTGTTCCTGAACTGACCTGGCAATGGGAGTGAAACTATGAAAATTCTCCATATATCCTTTAACACTGAATGTATAGTAGCAAAGGATTCCGATATCATTCAGAGTTTTTCTCAGTTTTGCATTGTGTCCCCTTCGGGAAGCAGAAGCAGTATATACATGCTGATTTGTCACTATCCATCCTGAATCAAGGATCATTTTCACGGCTGTTTCTGTTTCTTTTGTAATTTCAAGAGGAGATTCGAAATGAGTTTGTATTATGAATTGTTTTATTCCTGCCTTCATGGCTTTTTCCCTGAACAAAGTAAGCACATTACATAAATCGGGTGTAACACGCTGAGGAATATATGCGAGGAGTCTTGTACCTAACCTTACTCTGACTATCTCAGCATACTTTAAACCGTTTTTTCTCTTTTTATTGTCTGATCTTTTAGATATTGCCATTTCATAAATTGCATCAAATAGATCTCTTAAAAATTTATCGGAACTCATCAACGAATCCCCGCCTGTGATTAAAATATCCTTCAATTGAGAATCATACCTGAAATAATCCATGAACTTTTTCTGTTTATCCTTCCATTTAGCTCCCGGCTTCAGTTTCTCAAGATCAAAATTCAGATGTCCTCTCTGAAAATCATACATTCTCTGACAGCTTGAGCAGAGTCCGCCGCATGCTCTTCCCATTGAATCCGGGATAAGGATCGCAACTTCAGGATACCTCCTGTGTACATTCCTGTCTCCCGGTAATATCCATCCGGCAGCATTCGGTTTCCCCGGCTCTACTATGTCCTCTTTTTCCCAAGCAACTATATGGCCGAACTCTTCGATCAATTCTTTACTATAAAAAATATAATCCCGAATAGGAAGGTCAGACCCTATCGCAAAATATGGCGCCCGTACCTGAATCAGAGAAAGATAATATGGATTTACAAAAAAAGGGATCCCCTTCTTTTCGGCATCTTTAAGAATATTAATTGTATCAGGATCAAGTGAATTCCCGAGTAGCTCATTAAGATCTTCGGGGTTTCTGACTGCAAACCTTATATGGAATTCCCAATCATCCCACCATTCGAGGACTTTCAGGAATTTTTGCTCATGTGACAGATTCCCTTCAAACCTGAACCTTTTACTTAACACCTTCCCACTCTCTATCCATTGGATTATCTTGTTCAGGATCCTCTCTTTGTTCTCTTCGCATAATCTCATTATCCTGGTGTCAAGTCCGGACACATACCTGTTCATCCATTCAATAACCTTTTTCGGAGGTGGTTTTTTAGGGCTCATTTCTCCTCTTAATTGCCTGAACAACATCACCATATCCTCATAAAAGTCAGGTTTTGCACCACCAGTCCCGTAAGTAACTCCAAGCCAGATCAATTTGATCGGGTTACTGATGGCTTTTTTCCCTCTCAGATTCAGGTCTGTGAATTCTCTACCCGCATTCTCAATATAATCAAGAATTCGTATTGCTGCAATATCTTTACTTTCAATTGAACTTAAAATTTTTCCAATATTCTTTTTTTTTGTAAAATAATCATATGACTTTTGATTCTTCTTAAGCTCGTCCAGAGCAAGGTTCCTTACCCCTACCAGAGCTTCGGTTTCATTTCGTGCTCTCCTCATAATATCACTTAAGTGCTTATTCTCTCTTAATAACTGATTAAGAAGTTTATGGGATCTTACACTAATTGCAATTTTATCCAGGTTCTTTATATCGTCCATAATTGCTCCTTACAATTAAAATATATACTAAATTTATATAAATTTCATAAAAAACCCAAATTTTTTACGTATTTTACATATTATTGAAATAAAGGTTTAACAGAGAATGTCTACACTTCTTCCAATAGAAGTGACGCAATAATCGGTAATAAAAGATCCGGATTTCCCTTAATACGGTATAATGATATATTCTCAGAATCGGCTATCTTTTCTATATCTGATCTTACGGAATTATCCTCTATATCACCTGTAATACCTATGGAAATATTTTTCAAGTGTGAACCGCTTTCAAAACAGAATTCGAGAGCATTGATAAGAATATCAAGTCCGTTTCTGTCTAAGTTCGTAGCAAGATAAACACCATTTTTGCTTATATTTGAGATAATTGAAGAATAGAGTATAAAATCTCTGTCAAGAAGATTACCGAATGTTTTCCCTTCAAAATTAGAATGATAATGCAATTTGCTTGCACCTGGTAAGGAATGGAGAACTATCGGAATATTAAGTTTATAACCATTTGCCAGAATGCTGAATTCATTAAATTTGAATTTAGAACTGGAAAGATACTCGCCCACAGCTTCTCCGGCTCCTTTCTCTTTTTTATCTCCTTCCTTAAAAGCAATATTCAAAAAAAGTCCTGTCTCTTCGGCAAGTCCTGTGATCTCAGTGCTATTTATAAAATTGTTCTTGTAATCAATAAATTTGCCGGATAAAGCGATCTCGAAATCTCTAATTAGAAATTCCTCATTAATTGAAATTGCTGAGATCCAGCCACGATGCATAAAATCAATAATTAAAGGAGATAAACCATTCGAAATAATTTCGGGACTCAATGCTAAAAGGATAGGATATTCACCATTTCGTGCAAATTTGATCTTTTTGATCAGCTCTTTGAGATCATTTTTCCCATTTGCCGAGTTATAGGAATTGAGAATTGATTTGAATCCCGTTCCGGGTATATAAGGTTTTAAAAATTTTTCAGCATCAAATTCTGACCTGAAACTCTTAAGTGTTATATTTTCAGATTTTCTTTTCTTCAATAATGGGAATTTTGAGTATGTCATTATAACTTCTTAAGAGATTTAGAATATTTAATTATATATTCGATTGCACTGTAAACTGTAAGAAATACAGCAATGTATAAGATAATCGTACCTATTTTGTGCAGATATTCCGGATAAGGAAGCTTTTTGTAAATAATAAATATTGAAATTGCAATTATCTGAAATAGTGTTTTATTCTTTGCAATTTTTGATGCGGAGAAGGATGCTTCCTTCATATAGAAATATAACCTGAAAGCAGTCATGAATATCTCTCTCAGGATTATAACCGCAGCTGCCCATGTTTCGATCTCGTTGAGGGATACCAGTGCAATAAGTGCAGCTGAAATAAGGAGTTTGTCCGCTATCGGATCAAGAAATTTTCCCAGATCGGTCACCTGATCAAATTTTCTTGCAATATATCCGTCAAAGGCATCTGATATTGAAGCTATCAGAAATACAATAAATGCAATTATTTCTTTATTCTCCATTTCTGTAAGGAGAATAACAAGAAATATGGGGACAAGGAGTATTCGAAGTAAAGTTATTATATTTGCCTTGGTCATACTACATTTTATAATTTAAATTATTAAAAATCAATTACATCTATTGAAGATTAATATTTGAGGATCTTGCAAGTGTAACAGCATAAACTGCTGATGTATATTTCTTCAGCATAATTGAGCACTTGTTAATAGTTGTACCTGTAGTGTATACATCATCGATCAGAAGCACTCTTTTCCCTTTAAGCTTCTCCGGATGATTAATCCTGAATGCTCCATTTAAGTTTTTAAGTCTTTGAGTATAGTTCAGAGATGATTGCTTTCCTGTTGTTTTCTTTTTGATAAGGTTACCTAAGGAAACTTCAACCCCGCTAAGCCTGGATATCACACAAGCAATTTCTGTAACTGGTTCAAAAACTTTCTTTCTTCCCGGATCGGATGGAACAGGGATAATTATGTCATATTCTTCCCTGACTTTCATATCAATGATTTCCATATATAATCCGGCAATATAGTTTTTTAGCGGCTCGATCCCCGATAATTTATACAGAAGAATTAATTTCCTCATTTTTTCCTTGTAAATACTATAAGATATATGCCTGTTATATGATGGAAGGCAGAGAGAACACTGGCCACAAATAGAATTCCCATTGCTGATTTGTATATTGCAAATCTCACATACAGGAAATTCATTTTTTTCAATCTCTTCTTTGCATTTTTTGCAAATATATCTTTCCTGGCATGAAGAGAGCAGAATTGAGCATATCAAACATTTTTTCAGGAAGATAGAGTTTTCTACAATATGGAAGATCAGGGATAAAAATGATTTCAGATGACCGGGAACAATTCGAATTTTCATAGTTTTATAATAATATAGACAAGACTATTTTTAAACATTTTTTACTTTTTTTTCATTAGAAATTATGTTAGAATTTTTTTACCTGGGAATGTTTAGAATATATGCGCCCGTGGCTCAAAGGATAGAGCGTCTGCCTCCGGAGCAGAAGGTTGCAGGTTCAATTCCTGCCGGGCGTGTTGACCTGAAAACTGACTCCAGGTAAATGATATTATAGGAGATATAAATGAAAAAAATTATTTTGATTTTAGTGATTTCCGTTTTCGTATTCTCATTGGTAAGCGGTGATGTTTATGTTAAAACAAAAACCCACACAGATGCAATGGAGATAATGGGACAGAAACAACCTGCAAAAGATGAGATAATTGAACAGTGGATCGGTGATAATATTTACACAAATATCACAAGCAAACAGACAATGATCATTGATATGAATAAAAAGATGATCTATATATTGATCCACAACAACAAATCATACGTTGAAACAGCTCTCCCACTCGATATGAAAAAGCTTCTTCCTGCACAGGCTGTTCAGATGATGTCAATGATGAAACTTACGCTGAAGATCACACCTACAACTGAAACGAAAGTTATAAACAACTGGAAATGTATCGGGTATGATATGGATATGAGTATGATGATGATGTCGATGAAAAGCAGGATCTGGGTAACACAGGATGTTCCATTTGACTGGAAAAAATTCCAGGATATGTTTGGTGTTGAAACATTTAAAGCAACAATGGCATCAATGCAGATCGGAGATGAAGTTATTGAAGAAATGAAAAAAATAAAAGGTTTTCAGGTCAAAACCGACATGACGATGACAATAATGGGTCAGAGTGTCAAAATATCCTCTGATGTTATTGAGATTGCAAAGAAGAGCGCTCCAGCCGGTGTTTATACAATTCCTGCTGATTATAAGAAAGAAACAAAACTTTCAATGGGTGCATTACGCGGTAAATAAAATAATACCGGGGCCGGGTTTATTCCGGCCCCTGTTTTTCCTGTCTTACCTTAATAAACTTATTCTTCAACATAAGTGCAATAAAATGTTCAACCCTCTTCTCAGGATGCAAAAAAGATTCCCCGCCTTTTTCTTTCTTAACAATATCACCGATCTCTTTAATACTATTTTTTCCATTAATATTTTTCCATACAAGAGTTCCGGTATCATCAAGGTGTATCCTGAAGAACTGATTTTTTCCGAATAGATCTATTACCCGTTTCATTAATTTATTTCGAGATTTCTCTTTTAATAAATATATTTTTCCGTCATCTCCTGTTTCCCAATTAATATTTTTTTCAGGTTTCTGATCTGTAAAATAAAGATTACTTTTTTTCATTTAGTTTATCCGCCTTCCTATTCCTCAATTGTTTTTAATGGGATTTTCACCAACAGGAATCCTAATGCAATTATAACCGCTGTACTGATCAGGAACGGAGATCCCTTCCATAAATTGGGAACTATAACATCAAAAAAAGCAAGAGCAGCAAACAATAATCCCATTAATGCCTCTCCTGCAATTAATCCTGAAGCAAGAAGCACACCCCTGTTATCTATGAATGAGATCTGCTTCTTTGAATATTTTCTCTTCTCAATTATCTTATCCACAACCCATCTCATGACCCCTCCTGCAAATATAGCTGCAACTGTTTCGAATGAGAGGTACATACCTACACAGACAAGCATCGGACTCTTTATCTTTACCAGTATGAATCCGATTGCCATAATGATTCCCACAATAATAAGCGGCCATACCATTTCCCCGCCTACTATCCCTTTTGACAGCTGAGCCATAAGGCCTGCCTGCGGTGCGGCAAGAACATCACCGCCGAATCCACCTTTATATCCATTCAGTTCAGCCATTTTAAGATCTCCGGCATTCAGAATGAAAAGTGGGATCCACATTAGCAGTGCAGAAATAATTACACCAATAAAATCACCAACCTGCATTTTCCACGGGGTCCCCCCGAGTATATGTCCTACTTTCATCTCCTGAAGAGCAGCTCCTGCAACTGCAGCACTAACACAGATAATTCCGGCTCCGGCAAGGACAAGAATAACTCCCTGATTTCCATTAATACCTATCATTAACAAAATAAAGGATGTTATAACAATTGAAGTTATTGTCATTCCCGATACGGGATTATTTGAAGAACCGATAACACCAACAAGATATCCGGAAAGAGTTGCAAAGAAGAAACCGGCAACCATTAATATTAATGCAATAATTAATGCAGGGAGGAGACTTTCATCCCTGAAGTCCATAAACCACCAGAAAAGAACGAAAACTGAAGCTGATAAAAGAAAAATCCCTGATAGAACGGTTAAAATACTTATATCCTTTTCAGTTCTCTTTTTGATCTTATTGTTTAATGAAGTTTTTTCTACATCATCAGCTGATTTCCTTACACCATCATAAAATCTTTTTCTTAATCCATAAAGAGTATAAGTTGCACTCATAAGCATACCACCGATAGCAATTGGTTTTACGATATTTGAGAAAACACTTTTTGATACATCTGCCCAGGTCATAACGCCGTCACTTATAAGAGGTGAATATTGGGGACCGAGGATCAATATCAGGAGGGGAACAAACAAACCCCATGAAAGAACTCCTCCTGCAAAATTAAGTGCGGCCAGTTTAGGCCCGATTACATATCCGACTCCGAGAAATGCCGGACTCAGAGCCGGAGATTTCAATAAAAATCCACCACTGGTCTCAATTCCTTTAAATTTTTCCATTCCTGTACCCGGAATTATCTTTTTCGCAAACGGTAAAAAACTCTCCCATCTAGGTGAAAGTATATGGAAACTTTTAAGAAATTCTATTACCCCCCCTATTCCCATTGCATAGAACAGATACTTTGCACCTGAAGCATTTTTTCTCCCTGCTTTATGTATTTCTGAAGCTGCTACGGATTCAGGAAAAGGGAGCAGCGGATCTTCTACCAAGATTTTTCTCAGCAATGTGACAAAAAGGATTCCTGCTATACCACCTGCAAGCATTATTGCTGTTGATTTTAAATAGCCATCCAGACTGGAAAAAAATTCCGGGCTCCAGACGCCTGCAATAAAAAAGGCAGGTAGTGTAAATATTGCACCCCCTGCAACAGCTTCACCTATTGATCCTACAGTTCTCAAAAAATTCTCTTCAAGAATATTGCTCTGTTTTCTATGTCTCAGAAACTGCATACCAAGTATAGCCGCCGGATAGGTTGCTGCAATAGTAATTCCTGATTTAAGTCCGAGATATGCATTGGAAAATCCAAATAGGATAGCAAATAAAATCCCTGTAAATAACGCCCTCAGGGTAAATTCCTTTAAACTTTTATCCGGAGATATCAAGGGTTTATTCTGTTTGTTCATAAAATATCCTTTGCTGAAAATTAATATTGTAATTATACAGAAAGGAAAAAAATTTTATAATAGATTTCCAATCTTTATTACTTGACTAAATTTCAAGAAAATCCTAATAATACAGTATGTGTAAAATATCCGGCCATCAAATCCGGTATCTTTTAAAATCTATTAATCAATGAGGTGTAAAAATGAAAAAATTCTTAATAGTTTTTGTGATCTTTTTAATATCAATATCCCTTTTCTCAGCAACCCTGGAGGATGCACTTAAAAGAGTTCATCCTATCTGGGGAGAAGTTGACTGGATGATCAGAGAAAATGCTTTCAAAACCAGACAATCACTTTTAGAGAATAGCCCTTTTGCCTGTATCCCCTTCGAAAATGTAGGACCAATGGCGCAGGGAGGCAGGATAATGGACCTTGCAATGGATGAAAGGCTCCCTGAAACCTGGATTGTTGCCTTCGCAACAGGCGGTGTCTGGATAACTCATGATGACGGACATAACTGGAAACCGATTTTCGAAAAGCAACCCGCTTTCAGCATAGGTTCTCTTGGAGTAGTCTGGGGGAAACCCGGAGTTGCGGAAACTATCTGGGTAGGAACTGGAGAACCATCAAATACCAGAACAGTGTACATGGGTGCCGGACTATTTCGTAGTGATGATCAGGGTGAAACCTGGTCAAGATCAGCTCTTCCAAATGCCCATCATATAGCAAATATAGCAATTCATCCAAAAAAAAAAGGAATTGTTTTTGTAGCAGCTCTTGGCCCTGTTTATACAGATGGAGGAGAGAGAGGGCTTTACAGGACTGATAATAGTGGAAAATCATGGAAGAAGGTAATTGAATGCCCACCCTTTACAGGTGCAGTTGAAGTATTAATAAATCATCATGATCCTGAAATAGTCTATGCATGTACATGGGAACGCCGCCGCAAAGCATGGGATTTCAGAGAGAACGGCCCGGGAAGCGGTATATGGAAAAGTATTGATGGAGGAAAATCATTCGATCGTCTTTCAGGTGGTCTCCCCAACGGGAAGGGAATGGGAAGGATAGGACTTGCACTCAGTTATCAGAATCCGGATCTGATCTATGCATTGGTTGACAATCAAAATCCGAGACCGATAAGCAAGGATAATCCCGAACCTCTATTGGGAAAAAAGTTTCTTGAAAT
>JAGLQR010000119.1 GCA_023136725.1 Candidatus Aminicenantota bacterium | reverse complement strand
TTCATCTGACCCTGGGTCATCGCCTCCACTTTAAACCTTTCCATAAGCTGGAAATTACTGGCAAGTTCTGAGTGTATGACCTTTAGAGCAACTTCACGGTTGAGCATTGTATCGACAGCATAATAGATCGTACCCATACCGCCCCGGCCGATCTCTGCTTTTATTTGAAAGTCACCTTGTGTTTGTCCGACTCTTATCATTATTTTACCAACATTTTATAAATTTTTTTTTCATCATCAATTGCAACAAGTCCATTTGAAGCTTTATCAAAGTAAATACTTTCCAGGCTGATCTGTGATTTACCAAACCTGTAAGTGTTCCTGAAGAGAACATCTCCATTCTGCACGGCAATAAACTCTTTTTTTGAGAATATCAATGAGATTGAATTTGAAGTTTTGACCATCAGTGTATTCTCACTGATAAACTTACGGATACTATCACTATCAACACTTCCCGGTGACTGTCTCACAAGGTCAAGTTTTTCCTTCTCTTCAAATTCCAATGGTTTGAAGCTGATCTCCCTCAGATCATTTGAAAATGCCGGTAATTTCTCCTTTTTTAACAATAGCGAACCGAATATTAAAAGTGTCATAAAAAGTAATGATAACATTAAAAATAGGGACCGGCCTTTCTTTTTCCCGGGAATTTTTATTGGTTCGGTCCGGTGTTTTTTCTCCCCTCCGATCTCAATAACTATGATAGAAATATTATCAAGGCCACCATTTCTGTTGCTCAGTGTGATCAATTCATCAACAGCTTTTTCCGGTGAATAGGATTGGCAATACTCTTTTATAACATCATCCGTGACCATATCGGTAAGTCCATCGGAACAGATCAGGAATATATCATTATTCTTTACTTCGAGTCCGGTTATCTCATCAGGATGAAAAGTTTCTCTTGCACCGAGGGACATATACAGTATATTCTTCTGAGGATGCCGCCTTGCTTCTTCCGGAGTGATCCTCCCCTCAGCAACCATCTTTTCAACAAAAGTATGGTCGGTTGTGATCCTCTTAATTTTATCATCTCTGACAAGATATACCCTTGAGTCCCCGATGTGTACTATATTTACTTTAGAATCAGAGATAAGGAGAGCGCTAAAAGTCGTTCCCATACCCCGTTTATCAAGATCAGTAGAAGCTTTTGTTAAAACGGCAGAATTTGATTTGTTTATTGATTCAAGCAACGATTCCGGAATTGAAGTCCCTTTCTTTCTTATCACCCTGTAATGCTTTACAAAGGTTTCAACTCCAAGTTTTGAGGCTACATTGCCAGCCTGATGACCGCCCATACCGTCAGCAACGATGAAAAGATGTTCATTTTCGCTAATTTTTTTTGTTGTCAGGAAATCTTCATTATTATCACGTACTTTACCGATATCAGATTTTCCGTATGAAATTATCTCCATTGCGCCCTGTTATTAGATATAAACTCACCTCTCATTAAAATCTTTATCACACAGGATTTTTTTTGTCAAACTCCCTTTGCTATTATATTTTCCCGATATCAGGATTGTGATTTCAGGGGAGGAATCTTATTACTTTTTCGGAAAAGGATATTTTATCCCGGGACAATTCAAATTCATCATTAAAGATAACTTCACCGGCCAGTTCTCCGATCCCGTTCAGATCCGTCTCATCTGAATATGAGAACAGATAATCAATTTTATCCACTGCTTCCAGTATTTCCAACCTCTCTTTAACAGGTGTGTATTTTCCGGCAGACTCGACAGCTACCACCACTATATCACTTCGATCCCCTGCAAAATCAAAGAGATCGATATGATAAGGTTTCAGGAAATCAAAAACACCCCCGGTCAGCACAACCTTTTTTCCGGGCATTTTCCCTACCAGTTCCATCACTATTTTGATGTCAAATATTTTTTTTAACCCGGGAGTATAAGGCATTATTTTTTATGCTTAATCTTAATGTTTTCCGAAAAATCCCACTCATGGGAAACTCGGGCTATCCCAATGTCCCTGTGAATTGATACCACCTTGAAAGTGTAGAGAAAATGGTGATAATCGAAAGGGAAACCATCTCTTTTATGTACTGCCAGATTCAGGAAGTAAGTGCCGTTTACAAGATTGAGAGCAGGTATATTTATCCTGACCTTTCCCTTGCCCGACATCTCATTTGACTTAAAATTCTCTATATGAGTGTTTGAACCGTAGCAATTTACTCCTTCATAATTTAATATGCTCAGGCCGAAGACGAAATCCTTTTCTCTCTTTTTTGCATTAACATCAAATTCTATGCTGAGGGGTTCATCATATGAAAAAACATATTTTTCATTCCCTTTCCCATCCCTCATTTTTACGTTTGTTATCTCAACATCCCTGCTTCCCCATCTCTTCTCTTTATCCAGGCTTCCTTCAGCTTCCTTATTCTGATGATCAGCTGAGGCCTTTTCCTCATCTTTTTTACCTATATATTCAAGATAAGCATCTGTGATCCTTTTCGGATATCCCTGCTTGAATATTTTCCCGTCCTTTATCCAAATCACTTTATCACTGATCCTCTCAACCGTTCCGAGGTCATGAGAAACAAAGATTATGGTTTTTCCCTTTCTTTTGAATTCATTGATCTTATCAAGGCATTTCGGAACAAAAGAAGCATCACCGACAGCAAGGACCTCATCTATCAGCAGAATATCGGGGTCCACATTTATTGCAATTGAAAATCCCAGCCTCATGTACATACCGGAAGAGTAAGTCTTGACCGGATTATCGATAAAATCCTCAAGTTCGGCAAACTTAATTATATCTTCCAGCTTTTCCTCGATCCTTTTTTTTGAAAGTCCGAGGATACTTCCATTTATAAAAATATTTTCACGTCCGGAAATCTCCGGATGAAAACCCGCCCCCAACTCAATGAGCGCACTTATCCTGCCTTCGGTTACAACCTCCCCTTTTGAAGGTTTTGATATTCCTGCAAGTATTTTCAACAAAGTGCTCTTGCCGGAACCATTCTCCCCGATTATACTCACGGTCTTCCCTTTTTTAACATCAAAACTAACCCCTTTCAAAGCAGCAAACACCTCATCACTTTGAAGATCTGAGAATAATGTTTTGCTTAGGAAAGCACTTTTTAATGTTAAAAATTTATGTTTATTGGCAAACTTTTTATAGAATTTGTGAAGATCCTTTACAATGATAGCTCCCATGTCAAACCTCTTCCACAAAAGTATCGCGTAGTTTATCGAATAACTTATAACCGAAATAAAACAATATAAGGCCGACGATCAATGTAACAATGAGCTTTTTATAGTGGGGAAGGGAACCGTAAAAAAACAAGTATTGGTAGGCCTCAACTATGTGGGTCATCGGATTAAGAGAGAGGAACAATTTAAGGAACTTCGAATTCTGGATCGGTTCAAAGGAGAACGGATAAATAATCGGAGTAACAAAAAACCAAAGAGTTATCAGATTTACAAGTATATCTTTTATGTCCCGGAAATGAACTGTCAGGGCCGAAATGAAGAAACCGAGTCCCATCGTGAACACAAACTGAACAAGCATTGCAAACGGGAGGAAAAAAACCCACAGGCTCAGTGATTTCCCCAGGATCAGAAAAGCAAGTATAAGAACCGGAACCCCGAGAATAAAATGGACCATGTTTGTTATTACAACCATCATTGGAAGTATCTCTACCGGAAAATTGATTTTCTTAATCAGGGAGCCATGTGCAATAAGTACATTTGCCGACTCAAGAACAGAAGAGGAGAACCAGGTCCACGGCAGAATTCCTGTAAAGAAAAAGACCGAGTAGTAAATCGACTTCTCCATCTCAGCATACTTCGGTTGGAAAATTAGCCCGAAAACTATCGAGTATACCGTCACAAGGAGGATAGGGTTCATGAAACTCCAGAAAAATCCAAGCACGGTTCCTCTGTATTTTGCCTTTAACTCCCTGGAGACCATAACAAAAAGCAACTGTCTGTACTTATAAAGCTCTTTTATACTTTCTAACATTTCACCTTCCTGCTAAAATATCTTCCATTTCATCAGAATAAACACCAACGGAATGGTAAATGATCAACGGAGAATTTTCTTTCAGATCATCTTTATAATTGGTCAATTGTATCAGAAATCTCTCCGGTTTACCATTAGTGAATGACAACACCTTCCTCAGCTTCACAGGGAAGAGTCCATACTTCCCGGAAAGATCAATCAATTCCTCAAACCTGTCATAAGGAAGTATCAGGAAGAGGCTGCCCCCTTCTCCCATAATTGAACTGCTCATGCTTACTATCTGTTCCAGATCTATATCGATCTCGAACTTTCCCCTTCTAACCTCTTCATTCCTGCTGAGATGCCCCATACCTGTTTTCAGGTAAGGGGGGTTCGAGAAAATATTCATTATGCCTGAATATTCTGAATAAATTCTACTAAAATCATTATTTATTACATCAAATTGATCCTTAAGAGAGTTCTCCTCAACACTCATTTTCGATAGTTCAAAAAGGTCTTTTTGAATTTCAATACCCGTAATAAAAGGGAGTTTCTTCCGGAACAAAAGCAGAAGGGAGATGATCCCGGATCCGGACCCTATTTCAAGCCCTTTATATTTCGAGGGAGGTATAAAATCGGCTAGAATAGGTGAATCAACACTGAATCTATATCCTTTTTTGTTCTGAAATATTTTGACCCGGTTTTTGTAAAAATAATCGAGAGAGATTCGATCCCTATCATAGATTATCATGTTTCAAATATCTGAAGATCATATTCAGGCAATAATTTATAGTTCGTATCTTTACAACTTCTCTGTCTCCGGGAAAAATTCTATATTCGTCTATTTCTTTGTCAGCTGTACTCATATGCATAAAAACCAATCCAACCGGTTTTTTTGACGTACCGCCGCCGGGCCCTGCTATTCCTGTTATCGAGACACCTATATCGGATCCGGTCAATTTCCTGACATTTTCAGCCATCTCCTTTGCAGCATGTTTCGAGACAGCTCCATGCCTCTCAAGGGTCTCCTCTTTCACATCCAGGATTCCTGTTTTCAGCTCATTTGAGTATGGAATTACGCCCCCGAGAAATACCTTAGAGCTGCCCGGAACATTTGTAAGGATATTGCCTAAGCCTCCACCTGTACAACTTTCGGCAACACTTAACGAAAGACCTCGCAGAGTCATTTCCCTGATGATCAACTCCTCAATCCTCACATCTTCTTCCGTGATGAGATATTCACACATTTTCTCTCTAATATCTTCCGCTACCTGATCTGTTAATTCTTTTATCTCTTCAATATCTTTTTTTGCACGCCCGAGAAGATGGACCTCTATCAGTCCCGGAGAAGCCAATATTGTAGTTATCGGATTTTTGTATCTCCTGTAGATCCCTGAGATCATTGAATCGGCCTCTGACTCGGTTATCCCGCCAAACTTCAGTATCCTCTTGTATATGTGGAAATTTGAAAGTGGAGAAATTTTTTCCTCAAGGATCTTGTCAAAAATCGGTATCATCTCTTTTGGAGGGCCTGGAAGGAGAAGCAATCTGACCTTCCCGTTATCAAAATATTGTCCTGGCGCAGTACCTGCGGAATTACTCAACACTTCCGCACCCTCAAGGACAAAAGCCTGCCTCTTGTTTATCTGAGGCATATCAATTCCTCTCACACGGAACATTTCCTCAATATCTACAATAATATCATCATCAAAAATAAGTTTCAGTTTCAATGCATCTGAAGCAGATTCCCTGGTGATATCATCTTCTGTAGGACCAAGCCCGCCTGAAACGATCACAAGTTGTGATCTTTTACATGCATTTTTTATTGTCCAGCTCAGGTTATCCCTGTTATCACCGACAACCATCTTCATGTCCATCAGTATCCCTTTTTCTCCAAGCTTTTTTGCAATATAAAGAGAATTTGTATCTATTTTGTTATGGTCCAGAAGTTCACTGCCGACTGCGATAAATATTGCTCTCATTTCGGTAAGATATTATTTAATTCCCCTCAACATGTCAAATGAAACGTTTTTTGGGGACGGTTCTCCTTTTTATAGACAACATAATTTCGGCTTTCGCCATCATCCACTT
>JAGLQR010000118.1 GCA_023136725.1 Candidatus Aminicenantota bacterium | reverse complement strand
AAGTTTCCATGTTTTTTGAGGTTTCAGAAATTTATATCCACTCTTATCTTTCGGAGTAAATCCTGTGTAATAATTGATCTTAGTAACCTTATCTTTCCAGTCAAAAACAGCGGGCATATAATGGTCGGCATGTTCATGAGATATAAAGACTGAGACATTCAGGTCTTTTATCTCTTCGGGATCGATTGCACCGTTCATTAATGATGGAGTATCCGAAATGGCATTCCTTTTCCAATAATCAAATATAAGCAGATTCTTCTCGGTTTTAATAGCCCATCCGCTATGGCCGGTGTACCATACAATAGCTGTTCCTTTCTCTAATTGTTTATGGGCCGGACTCTTCTTCTTGAAGATGTTGAGAATATCCTCTTTTTCAGCTCCGGCTTTAAGGAGGGCCTTCGCCATCAATTTGTTCTTATACCTGCAGGCATAGAAGAGTGGAGTATTTCCTGAATCATCAAGAGCTTTAAAATCTGCTCCTAATTTGAGAAGCATTGCTCCGATCTTTCCATAACCTTTCGCTGCTGCGATATGGAGTGGCGAAACTCCCATAAACACCAGCTTCCCGTTCGGATCTGCTTTGCTCTTTAACAACATGGCAACTGCCTTGATGTGGCCGGATGAGACAGCATTTGAGAGAGGCGAATTCCCTTTGTCATCAATTGTGTTCGGATCGGCTCCATTTTTGAGAAAGGCCTCAATTGCTTCAAGATTTCCAGTTGAAGATGCGCCATGGAGTGGAGTATATCCTGTGTTAGATTTGACATTAGGGGAGATTCCGGATTTGATAAGCAGTTCTATCATCTCTTTCTTTCCTCTCCAGGCGGTACTGTGAAGCATTGTCCATCCGTTTTCATCTTTACCGGTCACTTTTGCTCCATTAGAGATAAGATATTTAACAATGTTTAAGTTTTCTCCTGACCCAACGGCTGCATAATAGACAGGAGGGAGCTTTCTTTTACTCTTCATGTCATTGATATTGAGTCCTTTTTTCACAAGATACTTAACGGTGTCAAGGCTATTACTTGAAACAGCGTACGATAATGCCGTTTCATTATCCTTCTCCCTTGCGTGAAGATCGGCACCATTGTCCAGAAGGAATTTTACAACTTCAAAGTGACCGTAACGGGATGCAAAGTTGAGCGGTCTGAGTTGGTGGCTCTTTTCCTCAAGGTTTACATCGGCACCATTTTTGACGAGGAATTTAATGATATCGAGATGCCCCTTTGCTGCGGCAATATGGATAAGTGACCTTTCCCTCTCATTCTTTGCTTCGAGCAGGGTCTTGTCTTTTTTCACCATCTTCATTACAGTCTCGATATCTCCCTTTTCAACAAGGTCAACTATACTTCCTGCCGTAATGCTTCCAAAAACAAACAAAATACAGATAATAAAAAATAGTAACTTTTTCGTTCTGTTCATATTATTCTCCTTTAATTTATTTTCAAGATCTGGTAACTCTTCTCATGCCCGGAAGTGCTGCTCGCTCCAGGCTCTTTGTAAAGCCATGAGAACAGGACAAAAAGTATTAACAAAATAAAATAGATTATCTTTTTCATCTTACACCTCCTTTTTTCCCGCTTTTTTATGCAAACCTCTACCGTTAAAATGTGCCATGTTTTTTCTCCGAAAAAAGATTTAGTTTAGTTTATATTTTTAAATAGGTATTTTTCATACTCCTTACCGTTTGACACTACTATCCCTTTTTCAAAGACCAGGATGCGTCTGTAACCAGTCATCCCTGTCTCCCACGATTCATGCCCGATAAGTTTCTCTCCCTCATATATATCTGCAGCAACACCTTCCGCTGTCAGATAAACGAGGTAGAATTTATTGTTGATAACCTTATAATAAATCAAGTTTCTGTTCACTTTCCTTTTGATTGTGCTGTCATTTTTAAAACTGTATATGAATGAATCTCTGTCGTTCTTGAAAACAACCTTCTTTTGAACTTCAGAACCGAATCTTCTTAATGCTTTCCTGTATTTTCCCGATCTCTCAAATATTGTTGTTATTTCATCATTCAGTTCATATAGGGTCATATTCCCTTTATTAAATATCAGAAGTTTGTTCCCCCATGCTGAAACTGCATCAGCTTTTATCCTCTTCTCTATATTACCGTCCGGCTTATATATAACTACGCTCTTTTTACTCCTGAGGAGAAATCTGAGAGGTGATCCCGATACATGGAAAATATATATCCCTTTCTGACCGATCTCATCAGTATTAAGCGGGTATCTTTTCATCTTTTTTCCGAGAAGAGAAGTTATCCTGTAACTCCTTTCCTTTCTTTTCCGCTGGAGGAAGAACATTTCACCGGATAACACCGGAGCAGTATCAAGGGGCCTTGTAAATACCGTCCACCAATCTTTCTCTGTCTCGTGAAATTTCTCCATGGTGACATTCTTTTTATCAAAGATGAAGATATCCTTGTTCTGATTTTTCCGTGCTCTGTGGTTCTGAAGATATAGGAAGTCCCCCTGTTCGGTCAGCGGCCAGAAACACTTCCCTTTTTTGAAAAATTTACCTTCATCTATGAACTGGATCCCCCCTGGCGACATCCGGTAGATACTCCCCTCGTTTGTCATCAGATGATAACACCAGCTCCTTTCGATCTGAAAAAATCTGACTGTTATCATAAGGAGTATTATCAGTGATGAATAACCAACGAAACGGAGGTTGAATTTGAATAATGGTTTCAGGTCGAATCTGAAAAAGAATACGAAAAAAAGGATTGGGAATGCGAGGAGTATCAGGTTGGACCTTAAAATAGTTTCTGAGCTGACTGTCCCCCTTGAGAATATGTTATCAAAGAAAGTTAATCCGCTTGACAGAATTGCTGTGAGGAAAAATGTTCCGATAAAACTTCTGAGGCTGATAGAGAAAGATGCGGATACCAGAAAGAAAATAAAAAAGAATACTGCGAAGTCGGGAATGTTGAGAACAGTTGGGAGGCTGAAAATTTTACTGAGGAAGCAATAACATATGAAGACCAGGGTCAACAGGAATATCCTCGGTGTGAATTTTATCAGGAGTAATTTCGGTTTCGATACCGGAAGTGCCAGCATATATTCCAGTGCGCCCTCTTCCCTCTCCCTGTTGAATATTGACCATCCTGAGAATGATGCATAGAGAAGGAGGAAAAGTTCGATCGCAGGGGCGATATAAACATCTTTGTCCGTGTTAAGAACGGCAATGAATAGGGCGGCAATGATCAGAAATATTATCAATCCTTCTTGAAATACTTTCTTAAATTCAATTCTGATCATATTCACCTCCTATAAATGCCCTCAATATTTCAGAGAGCTGGAGATATTCGACATCAAATTTGTCTTCATCTTTTTTGTTATATGGATATATATATTGTTCTGTCATTCCTTCCCATTCTCTGGAGAAAATGACAGGCTGCCCTTTCAATTCTTTTTCAGAATAGACTCTCACACATTGGCTCCTTACTCTCTCGAAAGAGGAATCTTCGACAATAACCCCTTTGTTTAATATAACGATCCTGTCTACAAGCCCCTCGATGTCGAGTGCATCCTGAGTAGCAATTATTATCCCGAGTTTTGAATTCTCTATCCTTTCCTGAATCGATATTCTGAAGAGGTCACGGAGATGGGGGTCGAGGAAGTGAATTACATCATCAATAAGGAGAAATTGCGGATCAGCACCAAGGACAAGAGAGAGGTAGAACAATGTCCTTTCACCCCTGGAGAGTGAACTGACCTTCTGCTTCATATCAAAGTTATAACCTGAAATATTTTTAAATTTGTACCCTTTGTAAAAAGATGAGTGGACTGTTACCGCTTCTGATAACCTCATGTTTTCATATAAACTGAGTGAGGAGGGGATATAAGCAACTCTCCTCCTGATATTGTGATATGTCATATATTTGTCGAGGGCGATCCTCCCTTCCCCCGATCTGAGTATTCCGCAGATCGATCTCAGAAGAGTTGTCTTGCCTGCACCGTTAGGACCGGCGAGGATGGTTGTTTCCCCTTTTTCAAAATATATATTGAGGTTCTGCAGAATTGCTTTCTTACCATATTTAAAGGAGTAATTCTTTACCCTTATCATTTCTCCTCCCTGAAGTATTTTGAGATCATCTCTTTCACAGATTCAGGAGAGACCCCCATATCTACCGCCTTTTCTATAAATTTGTTAAATTCATCTTCGAGCATTACGATCTTTTCTTTCCCTGACGGTTTTTTCGAAGATGCCCAGAATCCTTTCCCGGGCCTTCCGTCTATTATTTTTTCCTGTTGAAGTTCACGGTAAGCTCTTGCAACTGTATTGGGGTTGATTTTAAGGAATGATGAAAGTTCCCTTATAGATGGAAGAGGGTCATTTGTTTTCAGTATATCTTTTGCAATGATATGTTTTATATTCCTCTTGATCTGTTCATACACCGGTACCGGCGATGTGAAGTTGATCGAGATCTCTTTTAATATCATTTTATTTCACTGTATCAATATGTTAATACAGTAATACGGCTGTGTCAACAAAAAAGTTTATTTAATTTCTGGCTTCTTACTTCTGATTTCTAAATTACATGTTGAGTTCTACATTGATAAGATATAAGATATTTGGATGCAAACTCTATATAGTGATGATAAAAAGCCGATTGACAAAGGTGCCAGGAACAGATCGATAATTCTGCTTATTCTTCTTGCAGTTGCATTTATTGTCAGGATCCCGGGATTGAAGACCCACCCGACCCATTTCCATGCCACCCGCCAATACCACTCCGCCCTCCTTGCCCGCTCATTCTACCTCAACACCGGTGAACACAAAGATGATATTGCAAGGATCCCTTCTGTAATGTTTCAGAACTTCAGGGAAAAGATCGATCCCAGGATCAATGAGAAGCTGATCTATCAGATGTACAGGATGGCAGGGAAAGAGGATCTTGTTATCGCCAGGATGATGTCGCTTCTTTACTGGCTTATCGGTGCGATCATCCTCTATAAGATCGGACTTCTTTTGTTCGGAGGGACCGGAGCATTAATTTCTGTTATTTTCTATTTGTTCTTCCCGTTCGGGATAAATACCAGCCAGAGTATCCAGCCGGAATCATTACTTATTATGTTCTTCCTCTGGGCTGTGCTTCAGATCATTAAACATTTCAGATCGGATAAGGGGGACTATTTTTACTCCGCTGCTTTCCTGTCGGGCTTTGCAGTCCTGATCAAGGTCACTATAATTTTCCCCCTGCTTGGTTTGCTTCTCTTTCTCGGGATAAATAAATATGGGCTGAAAAAATATTTATTTAATTGGAGGACTGCCTGGTTCTATACAATGTTTCTCTCACTCGGTACTTCATTCTATATATATAATATTTTCTGGAACAAGACGATGCAGGGATCACTTGCATCGATGATCTCTCCCGAATTACTTCTAACACCTTTTTTCTGGGTTGGATGGCTTACTCAGATAGCCAAGGTGACAGGGGTGATCCCATTCCTGATTGGTATTGCACTCTTCTTCACGATCAGGAAAATAGAGGTCAAATTCACATTAGCAGGACTATTCCTCGGTTATATTGTTTATGCTCTCATCTTCAGTTATCCAACGGCTACTCACGATTATTATCAGATTGCTTTGTTCCCGATAATCGCATTGATGCTGGGGCAGGCCGGGTATCTGATTGATAACCAACAAAAAAGAAAAAATATAAAACTGGCAATAGTATTTTCACTCCTCTTTGCCGGAGTGATCTTCTCTCTCTACCATCAATACAAATTCATGAAAGGTGATCATGAATTAAAAATGTATTCACCGGCATATTTCCTGGTAGGGGAGCAGGGATCATATTTTTATAATAATACTTCCGATCCCGGCATCTGGGGGAATTCATTTGAAGCGGGTGAGTTGACAGGACACGGGATCAACAACATCCTCCTTTCCAGGTCCTACGGGAATGCTGCCATGTATTACGGGAAATTGTTCGGCAGGGCATGGCCTACTCAGGAAGATTTTGATTTCAGTAGATTAAAAGGGAGATCGATACCCTCCGCTGAAGAGTTGTACAATTCCAGATTTGCCCCCCAAAAGCCGAAAT
>JAGLQR010000117.1 GCA_023136725.1 Candidatus Aminicenantota bacterium | reverse complement strand
TCGGATTTTCACTCGTACCTTCCGCTATGTGGCCTTCAGTTCCAAAAATAATTCCTGAAAAACAATTAGGTACTGCATTCGCAACCATTTTCTGGGTACAGAATTGGGGACTAATGGGAATTCCTTTTGCAGTCGGGGTTGTTCTTGATAAATTGAACCCAGGTGTTGCAGCGGCTATTTCGGCAGGTGAAGCTGTAAAATATGACTATACGAAAACATGGCTGATATTCATTGCCCTTACTGTTTTAGCAGTAGTATTTGCATTCCTGTTAAAAGCTGAAGACAAGAAGAAAGGGTATGGATTGCAGCTGCCGAATATAAAATAGATCTTTAATATTTGATTTATATATTGAATAATTTTGAAAAAAACGGTACTTAAATCAGGACTGACTGTTTTAACTGAAAAATATTCGCAAATACCCTCTTTTGCCTTAAGCTATACTGTAAAAAGCGGGTCTTGTAATGAAACTGTCAGTAATAACGGTTTACATCATCTGATCGAACACATGCTTTTCAAAGGGAGCAGTAAGTATTCACAAAGGGATATCGCTGATATTTCAGACAGGCTGGGAGGGCGAATGAATGCCTTCACCAGCCGTGAGATCACCCAATATTACATTAAATCAATAGATGAGAAATTCTCTGAATCATTCGACCTGTTAACTGATATTGTATTCAATTCAAATTTTGATAAAACTGAATTTACAAAAGAGAAAGATGTTATCAGCCAGGAAATCAAAGAGGGTGATGATAATCCTGACTCAAAAGCTTTTGAACTCTTCTACAGGAAAGTATTTGGTGATTCAGGTGTCGGACTCCCGATTGCCGGTACACTGGAGAGTGTTTCCGGTTTGAAAAGAAATTTTGTTGACAAGAAATACAGGGAACTTTATATTCCTTCCAATATCATACTAAGTTGTGTCGGTAATATTGATCATGAAGAAATACTTATTCTTGCTGAAGAAAAATTTGCTGATTCTTCACCTTCACATTTATTGGAAATTATGAATACCGGGCAATCATTCAATAGTGGAGTATCTGTACATTCAAATAAAAGCCTGAAGCAGGTTTATTCTGTGATCGGTTTTAATTCTATCCCCATTACAAGCTCTGAAAGATACAAGTATATGATCCTTAATGATATCCTCGGAGCAGGGATGAGTTCCAGGTTGTTCCAGAAAATCAGAGAAGAAAAAGGGCTTGCCTATACGATCGGTTCTTTCATAGACTCTTATAAAAAGTTCGGAGTCCATATGATATATGCAATCACTGACCCCGGTAAAACTAATGATTATATCGATGCTGTGAAAGAAGAATTGAAAGTTCTTAAGAAGAGCGGGATCAATCCTGAAGAATTGAAAAAATCGAAAGATCATATTAAAACATCCATTATTCTCAGTCTGGAAAATAATGTTTCAAAAATGAGGTTTAATGTCAGTGGTGATATATATTTCGGAGAACAGAGAAGTTTAGAAAATATAATTGAAGAAATAAATATGGTTAAAATTGATGATATAAATGTTATTCTCAATGATTATCCTGATTTCAGTGAAGCGATGACACTTTTTTATGGAGATATTTCTAAAAAAGATCTTCCAAGTGTTAATTTAAATAAATGAAGTAGAGGACGTTTGGATTACATAACAAACAGATTTTCTGCTATAATTTTCTAAATGAAGAAACTCAGAGTTTTATTTACCGGAGGAGGCACAGGTGGCCATGTTTATCCCAATATTGCCATCTATGAAGCATTGTATAAAGCTTCTCCAGAGTCTGAATTTCTATACATTGGAACCGAAAAAGGTGCCGAGAGCAGGATAGTAAAAAATATAGAACGGCCCATCAGATTTAAAAGTATCCAATCTCGCGGGATTCCACAAAAAATAAAAAGTTTTGGTACTCTTTTATCTCTTTTTTATATTGGCATTGGTTCAGTGAAAAGTTTTTTCATTTTAAGAAAATTCAAACCGGATATAATAATAGGTAGCGGAGGATATGTTTCCGCACCTGTTCTGATTGCAGCTTCAATATTAAAGCTGAAAGTATTCATTCATGAGCAAAATGCGATCCCGGGACGTCTTAACCAGTTTATGGCACGAACAGCATCAATGGTAGCCGTTTCATTCAGATCAACTCTGAAATATTTTCCTGAAAAAAAGGGGATATATTCAGGCTATCCTCTACGGGATATGATCAGGCTTAAAGACAGGGATAAGATCAGAGAAAAATTAGAGATACCACTTAACAATAAGGTAGTGTTTTTTTTCGGTGGAAGCAAAGGGGCAAGGACAATTAATAATGCTGTTGTTGAGATACTGCCTGAACTCCTGAAAATAAAAGACATTACTATCATCCTGTCGACAGGAAGGGGAAGTAATGCTGAATATAGAGCATATGAAGATACTTTACGACTATTAAAAGAAAAGCAGATCGATCCGGAAGAGAAAAAAAATCTTATAGTAAGAGAGTATTTTAATAATATTGACGAGATATATTCCGTTTCGGATATTGTTGTTTCGAGAGCAGGTGCCGGATCTGTTGAGGAATTAACAAGATTGGGGATACCCTCTTTATTAATACCAAAGATAGATCTCCCCGGAGACCACCAGATTGTAAATGCCAAAGAAGTAGAGAAATCCGGTGGTGCCAGAGTTTTATTCGAGGAAATATCATTTAAGAACGGTAAAACTTCAATAAAAGTACCTGAAAGACAATTACTCTCGAACCTGGAAGAGTTATTGGATTCTGATGAGAAACTGGCTGAAATGAGAAGAAATTTGAAGAATATTGATCGTGAGGAATTTCCGGTTAATATAATTCTTGACTCAATAATAAAACTTACAGATATCAATGCAAAAAAAGAAGAAGAAGAAATCGTATCATATTATCTTCATTCTCCGGAAGATGAAAAAAACTATGAATTGATGTTTTCAAATACAACTTTCGGGAATTCATTTTTGAGCAGTTATTATATTAATATTCCCGGCAAAGATTTTTTATTTGAAATTAAAATTATCAGTAATGATGAAAAACTCCTTTTAAGAAAAATAAAAGGATGCATCCTTGTAAATGGTAGTTCCCCTGACAAAATTTCAGAAATATTTGAAGAAGATGAGATCGAGGTAAATGGAAGGAGATTTGTTCTTCACAGGTATACAGAGACTGTAGAAAAATTTGAAGATACAAGAAGGACGGAAGCAAAGGTTTTAAGTTCCTCTTTAGGTATAACGCTCTCCAGGATCGGAGGATTTTTCAGAGAGATCCTGATATTGGGATTATTCGGTGCCAGGAGTATAACTGATATATATGTGGCCGGATTAACGATTTCGAATCTGATGAGGAGAGTTGTTGCTGAAAATGCTATGGAGAATGCTTTCCTGCCTATCTTTATGAGGTTGTTCAGAAGGACTCCCAGAGAAAAAATGTGGAGATCAACCTCGTCGATCCTGAATTTCACATTTCTTTTTGCAGTTCTTATATCCTTGATGGGTGTTATTTTTGCCCCTTCTATAGTTGGACTCATATATTCCGGATTTGAATCTAAAGGAGTTCTTTCTGATGCTGTAGCGATTACAAGAATAATGTTTCCATATCTCGTTCTTGTTACAGTTGCCGCAATATTTTCTACAATATTGAAGGCATTTAATCGTTTCGGTATAGCCGAGTTCTCATCCCTTTTCTTTTCTGTTGGATCAATTATAGGAATTTTAGCTCTCTACTCCATTTCTCACATTTATGCTCTTGGAGTTGGTGTTCTGCTGGGCGGATTTCTCCATGTTTTTTTCTTATATCCTTTCGTAAAGAAAATATTGAAGAATAAATCCCTTCAATTCAAATATTCACTGTCTATTGATTTTTCAAGTGCTGTCAATAAAAAATATTATTCTCAGCTGATACCTATATCACTCGATGTGTTTCTTTCAAAAACTGCTGAAGTCGTAGATCAATTCCTTGCTGCAGGTCTAAATGAAGGTTCACTTTCTTATCTTTATTTTGCAAAAACTATATTCAGGTTACCTTTTGCAATAATTTCACAGGCAATTAACAGTGTGATATTAAGGGATTTTTCGGATAAGATCGCATTATTTAACAAAGAGAAAGCAAAAAAATTATTCATTGATGGTGTTAAAATGAATATATTCCTGTTAGCTCCGATTTCGATATTAATGCTAATGCTTGCAGATCCGATAGTTTCGATTCTTTTTGGAAGAGGAAAATTTTTATCCGGTGACATCAGAAATACTGCATTTGCATTGCAATTTTATTCTCTCGGCCTGGTGGGGTGGGGGCTTCATTCTCTTACTTCGAGAATTTTTTCAGCAAGAATGGATATTAAGACATCCATGTATCTTAATTTCATAATGCTGATAAGTAATGTTGTATTAAGTTTTTATCTTGTCAGCACTGATCTGAAATATGCAGGACTGGCACTAGCAACAACCATATCCTTTGTATTATTTTCATTAATCAGAATTATCGTCCTTAAATTTAAACTTTCAGGAGAAGATATTAAAATTAAGTTCAGAGAGTTAACAACTCCTTTACTGAAAACCATGGTTGCATCATTATTAATGGTGATCGTGATGATACAGTCTAAAACAATTTTTTCACTTATTGATCCAGGTTCTAAAACACTTAAAGATCTTATACTCATAATGTCGCTGACTTTTGTCGGGATCGGAGTTTATTTGATCACATCTCTCCTGCTAAAAAATACAGATATATTTATACTGAAAAAAAGGAAGGTTTCGCATGGTGATTCCATGCCTCTTCCAATGTCCTCCCCATTTGGATTTCTTGAAAGAGTTTCAAAGGAACCATTAAAATACAGTGATGATTTCAGCTATAAAATAAATATTTTTCTTAATTCTCCAAAATGGGAAATAAGAAATATCGGAGTAAAACTGGTTGGTCTTTTTCGTGACAAAAGTAAAATGAACTTTCTCATGAAAACTATATCTGAAAAAAAGGAGAATGGATTTATAATGAGGAATTCAGTAAATTCTTTAGGGAAGATCATGGAATGGAACAGTGAATCAAAGGAAGTTCTTCTGAAATCTATCGAAGACAAATACTATGAAGTGAGAGTTTCATCAATTAAAGTTATTACTGAGCATTTTACTGAGAGTGATTATAAATACTTCAACAATCTTTCCCGTTCAAAATTTGACAGATCCGTCACTGAGGAAAAACTTGCATATATAAAGTTAATGTCAGTGTCCGGCACATTAGATGAGCTCCATTTCTTAAGCAAATATTTTCTTTCTGAAAATTCACTCATCAGGGAAGAATTATTGAAGATGGTTCTAAGTTTTTACAGAAAAGATATATTGAATAAAGTTGATGTGATAAAATATACAGACAGGATACTTCTTACTTCAAATAATATGAAACCACATTTCAGAATAAAATCTATATTGAATGAGATACATTCGGAGATAAATAAAATATGATATTCTGGATCAATGATCTTTTAACGGCACTATCACTCGACAACCTTGTCTCATATATTACTTTCAGAGCGTTAATGGCAGTGCTCAGTTCTTTCCTTTTCGGATTAATATTCGGGAAAAAGCTTATAAATATTATTTATCAACTTAACTTCCGAGACAAATCGAGAGAATATGGAGATATTTCTTCAGAAAACAAATCCGGAACACCGACAATGGGCGGCCTCATTATCTTTCTCTCTTTTCTCTTTTCTTTGCTTATCTGGGGAAAGTTTGATAATTTTTTCCTGACAGTGATCATTTTTGCCTCTTTCTGGTTCACAGCCATAGGATTTGTTGATGATTACCTTAAGAGTATAAACGGCTCCTCTGATGCCGGAATGTCGCGCAGTCTCAAGCTATTGTTTCAGGTACTTTTCGGAATAATTTTATCAATACTTGTATTATCACCGGAATCATCTCCATTTCCTGATGAGCTTTTAACAAAACTATTTGTACCATTTTTTAAAAATCCGGTCATTGATCTATCCTGGTTTTACTATGTTTTCATAGTGTTGGTGGTCATCGGTATTTCCAATTCAATAAACTTCGCAGACGGTTTGGATGGACTCGCAA
>JAGLQR010000116.1 GCA_023136725.1 Candidatus Aminicenantota bacterium | reverse complement strand
TCCAGGCTTATTTTGTCAATTGTTTTCTGATCTTTTGCTATTGTCGGGGTTGGTTTTACTGCGACACGGGCAATAATGTCCTGACCCGTACTCAATCCTCCTGTAATGCCACCGGCATTGTTGGAGTTGAAAATAACATTATCCTGCTCTGCTCTGATCTGATCATTTGATTCAGATCCTTTCATTGTTGCGGCCTGAATTCCCGATCCGATCTCAACGGCTTTTACAGCCCCTATGTTCATCAAGCCCGCAAGTTCCCCGTCAAGTTTTCTGAATACCGGCTCTCCGACACCTGCAGGAACACCGGTGATAACTACCTCAATTATACCTCCGGAGGAATCTCCTTCCCGTGCTATCTTCATGATCTCTGCCGTCATTGCATCAGCTGTCTCAACATGCGGGCAGAAGAGTTCCGGATGTACTCCGTATCGTTCCTTTATCTCATTTTCGTCATAAGATGGTCTCGGAATTGCAGGTATCTTTTTTTCCAGTTCTGATAATATTGATGCTTTTTCAAAGAACCGCATACCCTTTTTAAAGAGGGCATTTTTGAAGATCTCTCTATATATCGGGTCTATCTCTTTTCTCGCTTCTCTGTACTTTTCACCCGCTCTCCTGATCTTTTCAATATCCATATAAGGCATTGATATTCCGGCTGCTTCTTTAACATAAGCTGTGACGGTTATTCCATGATCGCTAAGGATCCTCTTTGCCACTACTCCGGCTGCGACTATGGTTGATGTGTACCGGCCGCTGAAAAATCCGGCTCCTATAGAGTCATCATTTTCTCCATATTTTTTATAGGATGCATACGAAGCATGTCCGGGCCTTGGTGTCCGGTTAGTGCTCCTGTATTGTTCGATATGTTCAAAATGCCTGTCCACATTGGGTATAAGGATCACCAGGGGAGTACCGTTCGTCAGCCCCTCATTGGAAAATCCGGGCATTGTATCTGCAGCATTGACCCCACTGTAAATTATAGGGACATCTGCTTCACGGCGGGGAGATGTTAATTCTCCCTGTCCCGGTTTCCGCAGCATCAATTCCCTGTATATCTCCTCTTCCGTAATAGGGTACCCGGGCGGAACACCCTGGATGTTGATGGATAATCCTTCCTGGTATGATCCTCCGGCTACCGTTGTTTTGAATAATTTTCCATAACTGCATCCTAACATTGTAATCTCCTGAAATTTTTAATGATCTGAAAATTCATTTTATTATGCTGATATCAGCCCCAAGTTTTGTAAAATCTTCAACAAATGAAGGGTATGTTATCCGAATGGGATCAGCACCATCCCGGATCAGTGTTTCCCCGGATGCGATCATTCCGGCAAGGCTCAAAGCCATTACGATCCTGTGATCTCCATAACCTTTAACTTCTGTTCCTGTCAACTGACTTTTCTCAATTACCAGTCCGTGATCCAGCTCGTATATCTTAGCCCCCATTTTTCGCAATTCAACACATATCGACCTGATCCTGTCACTCTCCTTCAAGCGTGCCTGTTCCACATTAAGAAGTCTTGTCTCCCCCTCTGCAGCACATCCGGCAATGGCCAGTGCAGGCAGAGCATCAGGTATATCATTCAGGTCGAGTTCCATTCCCCTGAGTTGGGCACCCGCCACAACTACTCCTTCCTTTTCATGACTGATCGAGGCCCCCATTGCATCCATGATCTCAAATACACGTTTATCCCCCTGTGAATCATTGAAATCAAGGCCCTCGATTTTTATTTTACTTCCTGTTACCGCTGCTGCGATAAGGGGGAAGGTGGCAGACGAAAAATCACCGGGGATAGTAGTGGAGAATGGTTTATATGATTGCCCGCCCTTAATTGTAAAGTGTTCGAAATTCCTGTTCGTATAAATTATATTTTGCTCATCAAGCCATTTGAGGGTCATTTCAATATAAGGTTTTTCGTGAAGATCAATAACATCTATCTCTGTATCTCCATCTGCCAACGGACATGCGAGGAGGAGGGCGGTCAGGAATTGTGAGCTTATCCCGTCCGTCATTGTTTTCCCTCCTTTAAGAGGGCCTGAGATCGAAAGTGGAGCATGCCCGCTGTTCGAATCTACTTTTGCACCGATATCGTATAGTGCGGAGAGGAGAGGCTGCATAGGCCTTTTCCTTATGGAATCATCTCCGTCGAATCTGATGGTTTTATCTGATAAAGCTCCGACAGCTGTCAGGATCCTCAATGTAGTCCCCGAATTACCGACATTAATAACCTTTTCGGATTCCCTGAATTCACCCCCTGATCCTTTTACTTTTAGAAGTGAATGTTCTCCCGGTTTAGTGACAAAATTGATCCCCATCTCTTCAAGACCATTCAGGCATGAGAGGGTATCACCGGCGAGAAGAGGTGCACGGATCACAGATTCCCCATCAGCAAGCCCGGCGATGATCATTGCTCGTATTGTATGGGATTTTGATCCCGGGATCTTAATATTCCCTTTGACAGCAGACTGCCTGATCCTGAGATCAGAGGACATATTCGATCTCCCTTATTATCCTTTCTGCCGTATCATCGATCCCGCCCTTTCCCCAGATCACCAGATCTGAAAATGGGAAAAGCTCTCTCTCTTCTTTTATTGAACCGGAATATATAAGGATCCGGAGCGGTATCTTTTTTAATTTGTGTTTTTCACCTTTTGTTTCAATTTCATCCGGATCTGTGATGATTTTTATTTGTTCGTTTTTAAAAGATTCTTCGAGTTTGTTTTTTATGTCTCCATTTGATCCTCTTTTTCCCATGAGAACAAGTTCAGAAATGTCAGGATCAGTTTTGTCCAGGATACCGGAAAGTTTATCTTTCTCTTTTTTATTTACATCTTCTCCTGTAAATATTTTGAAGGCCGGTATAGCCTGATTTAAAAGCCATTTCTCTCCCCTGAGCACTCTGCAGCCTGCCGAGGATGCAGTTTCAGCTAAAGTTGATGATCTGTATAGAGCATCAAAAACTATTGTATCTTTTTTCAACCACCCTTTTTTAATTAATTCAGACCCGGATGTGATGGTCGAGATCAGGAGATCACACTCAAATATTTCTGATTGTAGTTTTTCAAAAACGACAACCTCGCAATCCATATCACCGGCAAGAACATGCGCTTTTTTGAACGTTCTGTTCATAATTGTAACCTGACCGCCAAGTTGAGTGAGAGCATAAACAGCCGCCCTTCCTGCGCTTCCTGCCCCGAGCACTAGGCATTTTTTGCCGCTGACATCAATTTCTTCATCAATAAATGTTTCTGATATTCCGGAGTGATCGGTGTTATACCCTTTTAGAGTTCCATTCACATTTACTAAAGTATTCACACCTCCGATAATATCTGATGGTTCATCCTGTTCTTCTGACAGGAGCAGCATTTCATTTTTCAAGGGTGATGTAATATTCATACCGGCCAGCCCCAATTGTCTGAACATATCGGATGCTTCTTCACCTGACTTTGCAGAGAGGCGGGAATAATATGCAGGAATATCCATAGATGAGAAAAGGGTGTTGAAAATGAGGGGGCTTTTGCTATGTGCAACAGGATATCCTGTAACGGCAAATGTATTAATTTTTTTCATCTGTGATCAATTTATATATTTCTTTCAAAACGGATTTGCCGATCTGGCCTTTCGCTGTTTCCTTTCCATCATCCGATGATGCATAAGTAAAGGGGGCTCCGAGTAATGGTGCGGCAATTCTTGTTATCTTTCCCTTTTCTCCCATCCCTATTGCGATCAATGGGATTTTTTCAGAAAGATCCACCTTATCGTAAAGTGACAGCAGTCTGGCATTGTCACTTCCCGAGATAATATTGCAAACGATCTTGATAACATCTGCTCCCTTCTCCGAGCATGATCTATATATCATTTTCAATTCGGATGAAGAAGGAGTTTTTTCGTGATCGTGATAGGAAATAATGATCTTACATCCATTTTCCCCGGAAAGTGTGCTCAGCTCCTTGAGGTATTCTTCTCCAGTTTCCAATTCCAGATCGACATAAGATGCTCCCGCTTCGATGCATATTTTTAATTTTTCGATCCTTTCGGTTTCAGTAAATGTCCCCGGCCTGCAGGTAGCAATAGTTTCTGCCTTACTCGAGAAGATCGCCCTGATCTCATCATCAGAAAAATTGTTCAGATCCAGCCGTATCTCAACAAGCTGTTCGTTGTTCAGTAGAACCAATAGATCCGGATAGCTGATTTTACCGATGCTAACACATATCATCTATCACTCCTTCCAGAACTTTGATGGGGATCTTTTCAATAGTTGCCTCTCCTATTTTTTTTAATAAAATGAAATTTATATTATCCCCTTCTCTTTTCTTGTCTCTCCTGACAGCTTTTTTGATCTCATCGCATGAAATTGTTATGTTCTGATTCAGATCGAAATTTTTAAATAACTCATAGATCCTGTTTTCCCCTTCACCTGAAAGATCGCTCATCTTAACCGATAACTTAGCTGCTATCCCAATCCCGACTGCAACAGCTTCACCGTGGCTCAGGCCCAGGGTTTTTTCCAGTGCATGAGCAATTGTATGTCCGAAATTGAGTTTACGTCTTTCACCCTTTTCTTTCTCATCTCTGTTAACTATTCCTGATTTCAGGACAAGGGAGTCACGGGTAAGCCTGCCGATCACTTCGGGATCCAGCTCTAGTGCACTTTTATGATTTTGCTCCATGAATTCGAATAAATTTTGGTCGCCTATCAGAGCATGTTTGGCGATCTCTGCAAATCCGTTCTTCAACTCTTTTGCAGGAAGGGTTTTCAGCATCTCCGGATCGCATATGACAAACTCGGGCTGGCTGAAAACTCCCACCATATTTTTATGGCCTTCGAGATTAACACCGTTCTTTCCACCGACAGAAGCATCGACCTGTGCGAGGAGTGTGGAAGGGATGAATCCAAATCTGACTCCCCTCATATATGTAGATGCAGCGAAGCCTGCAATATCACATACGATCCCGCCACCGATGCCGAGGATGAAGCCGGTACGGTCGAATTCCAGATCCATTAGTTTCTTATAAATATCTTCAATGGTTTGAAGGGTTTTGATCCCCTCTCCCGCTCCGATAGTTATGATCTCTTTTGAAGGAAATTTATCTTCATACAGATCTTTGACATTATTATCGGTAATGATAACGACCCTTTTTCCTTTTAATAATTTTTCCGCATATGTGAATGGTTTATTTATATAGATCTTTGAATTGCCGGTGTTTCCATTTATTTCCAGGGTTTTCATTTTATTCCCCCTTTGTTACATTATTCTTCACTCTTATATAATAATCGTTTTTTATTTCTAAGTCTAAATTTTTTCATTTTAGTTCAGCCTTTCACCATGACATGCAATTCAAGTTTGTGTGGCTTTTTTCACGGATTAAATAATACACAGTCAGTTGTGAAAGCTTGAATAAACAATAAATCATTTGAATGTGATATGATATTTGTGTAATTGATCTACTAATTAGTTAAAGGAAGGGAAATAATATGAGAGAAAAAAATGATTTAAACCTGGCAGTACTTATTGATGCCGATAATATACCGTATTCAAATATAAAAGAGATGCTCGATGAGATCGCAAAATTGGGAGTGCCGACGATTAAAAGGATATATGGTGACTGGACGAAACCGACAGTTTCAGGCTGGAAAAAATCACTACTTGAGCATGCGATAACTCCGATACAGCAATATAGTTATACGGTCGGGAAAAATGCAACCGATTCTGCGATGATAATAGATGCAATGGATATTCTGCATAGTCAGAAAGTGGATGGATTCTGCCTTGTCTCGAGTGACAGTGATTTCACAAGACTGGCAACAAGGTTAAGGGAATCGGGGAAGGTCGTGATCGGGATAGGTGAAAAGAAGACTCCGAAGCCTTTCATTGTTGCATGTGATAAGTTTATTTATATTGAAATAATCAGTCGTAAAAAAGGGAGCAAACAGCAAACTTCTACAAAGACAGCACCTTCACAGGGAGATGAAGTTGATCCGATAGATAATAAATTCATTCAATTAATAGTTTCTTCGGTAGATGATATAGCTGATGATGACGGCTGGGCATTTTTAGCCGAGGTTGGTTC
>JAGLQR010000115.1 GCA_023136725.1 Candidatus Aminicenantota bacterium | reverse complement strand
CATGCAGAGAAAGATCGAGGATGCGATAAAAGGTAGAATCAAAATGCGGATCACAATTAAAAGGGCTGATAAGAAAATCATGTATGACAAATCAAGATCATTGATCACACAGAAAAAGGAAGTTGAGATTAATATTAAAATGAACTGGCTTGAACCGGGCAACTATGATCTTATGGTAGATGTTGCAGATATCCTGACCGGGCGTTCGGCTTTTGAATATATAAAGATCAAAATAAAATAATTGTTAAGCCCGGATCATGTAAGGTCCCAGGGGATCCGTTTTAGATTTTATTTACAGGGTCAATCAATATATTTTCTGATCATCTTTTCGACTGCCTGTTCACATACTTTGCAATATGGTTTCTTCCCAATAGTAAACATGATACAGTCCTGCATCGGGCGGTAAAGTCCTTCTGAAGAATATCCGGCACCTTCAAAAGCACCTACTACTCCGAGTTTCCCGGTTTTCCCGAAGAAATTACTATTCTCTTTTTCTTTTCTGAGCATTAGGAGTTCGATGGCCCTCTTTGCTTTTTTGATCTCTTTTTCAGGAGCGCCGGATCGAGTTAGTTCTTCTATCTTCAGATTCAGTTTTTTTCTCGTTTTGCCGAACTTAGCATTCATTCTGTCAAATTCATTTTTATTCCAGTCGGTCGGAAGTTTTGTGCCGTCTGAAACATGATCGGACCATTTGATCTTTCCGGGTTTCAGTAAAGCTGTTATATTTGGTTCTACAGGTTCTGTCCCTCTCGGATAAAATTCATTGTATGCAACAGATGACGAATAATACTCATCTGCAAGGCCACTAAAAGAGTGGCCGAACTCGTGGAGTATAAGATAGGCAGCTTGCTCATTATCTATGGTAAATGTGCAGAAACTATTATATATCCCTCCTCCTCCGTATCTTGAGGAATTAACCATTATCAGAACTGCATCACATGGGGCGGCGGATGTAATATCCCTTAATTTTTTGTTTGACTCTGTCAGCAGGTATCTGGGTGAGCCCATCGAGTTGAATGTTGTGTCAACCGAAGTGTTTTTGAAACTTCCTATCCTTGGTTCATCGGTCCCGTTCTCATCGGAAGGTTTGAATATTCCGTATATATTGATCTTGTGTTTTAATGATGAATAAGGCTCCTGACTGAAAAATATATCTTTTACTTTATTCAGGTCCTTTTTAACTTTATCTTCCTCAGAGTCAGTGTATCCCTCTGCAACAATAGCAATGTCGAGGCATACCCCGGGCTTTCCATCACCATGCACTTTGATTACCTCAATATTTTTTTCCGGTTTTCCTATGATAATATTCACTGATCCGGGATCGATCACTTTGCTGAAAAGGGTTATGCTGTTTTCATTTGGTGATATTTTCTCAATTTTAAATAAGGATTTTGAAACAGGGTATGGCATCAATGCCGTCTCATGATAAGACCGTTTTATCCCTTTCGAAGCATCATCAGTTGTTATATATTCTCCGAAATAGGAATCGAATCCTTTTGAGAATAACAATTTTTTCCCATCTTCAGTGTAGAGTTTTATACTGTATTTTCCGTATTTGAAGGGATCCAGCAACACATTCCTGCTTCCTGCCCACTCGCCCTCTTTGTATATCCTGTCGAGGGATATCAATTCTTTACTTCCATCCCATATATGGTGATAATCAATTCTCATTGTGACATTTGTGAAATGATCTTCAAATTTAATTTTTCCGGGCGAAGCTGTTAAAATTGAGCCGGCGATCAGCATAAGTCCCAGCAGTTTTGATAATCTCATATAATTCTCCTGCAGATATCAGTTTGTTCTGTGATATCCGGTATTTTTAATAATAGTAAAAGCTCTGTACAGCTGTTCGAGAAACACTATTTTAAACAAATCGTGTGCAAATGTCATTTTTGAAAAAGATATAATTGTGTCAGATTTTTTAATCACATCTTCCGATAATCCCGGAGCATCTCCTATCACGAAAAGAAGATTTTTACTATTATAATTGAGCTTGTCTGAAATGAATTGTGCAAATTGTTCTGAACTGAATTCTGTTCCCCTTCTGTCCAATGAGATCAACAAATCGTTCTTTTTTGCCAGCTCAAGTATTTTTTCCCCGTTAATTTTCATTGAACGTTTTTCATCTCCTGCTTTGAATGGTTTTATTATCGTTGATCTGAAAGAGGAAAAATAGTTGATTTTTTTTTCATAATCTTTCTCCAGTTCTTTCAGGGCTTTGAATTTCTGGCTGCCTATACAAATCAACTCAATCTTTGCCATATTTTTCTATTCTGTCGTATAAAGATTTTCTTGAAATTCCGAGAATCGCAGCAACTTTAGATTTGTTTCCGTATTTCTTTATCAGGTGGTTAATATATTTTATTTCGAGTTCTCTTAGTGACAGATCATCATGCGGAAATGAGGTTCCGGAGGAGAATGAAGTCTCTTCAAGTTTTTCTGTATCTGAATCTTCTATCAGGTTTTTAACAACAGCAATATTATTTATAAAGTTTTCAACTTCTCTGATATTGCCATCCCATCTATGTGCCAATAGCCTTTTCTCACCTGTTCTTGTCAGTTTTAGTTCTATCCCTTTCTTTGAGGCGAAGAATCTGAAGAGTGGGAGAATATCATTTTTTCTGTCTCTCAAAGGAGGAATATAGATCGAAAATGCTGAAATCCTGTAATAAAGATCTTTCCGGAATCTTCCTGAGCGAACTTTTTCTTCTATGTCGTCATCTGCTGAGAATAGGAATCTGGAGTTTATTTCATATTCATCTGGCGATCCTAGTGGAAAATATTTTTTTCTTTCAATTATACGAAGGAGCCTTGATTGCATATTGATAGTCAGCAAATCTATTTGATTCAGGAAAATTATCCCATCCGCAGCTAACTTCCATCTTCCTGCATATTCTTTGTCAGCGCCGGTAAATGCACCTTTCCTGTATCCGAACCATTCGCTTTCAAGCAGGTTTTCCGGAACGTCTCCACAATTCAGGTTAAGCATTTTTTCTTTTCCGCTGTTTTGATGAATGTACTTAGCCCAGAAATCTTTTCCGGTTCCCGTTTCTCCATAGAGGAGGACTCCGGTTTCATATGCAGAGACCTTTTCAGCTTTTTCCCTTACCTCTTCGGAAAGAGGATCTTTAAGGTTATTTAGTAAAGATGAAATCGTATCTTTTTGCATCCATCCATAGTTTTTCGAGCGAGAATTTTTTTCTGGTTTCCGGAGAGAAGACATGAACGATGAAATCCACATAATCCAGAAGGATCCACTCACCATAACTACTGCCTTCAATTCCCAGTGGCCCTGACTTGAACTCTTTTTTCAGCAGCCTTTGAAGATCATCCGCAATTGCTTTGTTCTGCTTTTGAGAGTTACCGCTGCAGATGACCATGAAATCTGTAAGATCTGTTAACCCTTTCAATTTAAGTATGACAATGTCATCCCCTTTTTTGTCTGAAATAACAGATACAGCTCTTTTTACTATTGGTGGAATTTTCCACCGCTTCAGTTCAGCATTAAATTTATCCTGGCTGATTTTTTCCATAGAGATTGTTCTCCTCGATTATCTCTTTTACTTTTTTGTTTACCAACCCATCTATTTTCTCCCTTCTTCCTGCCAGATTTCTTATGTGGGTGGAAGACAGGCCGAGATGGTTTGATTCATATGAATAATAATACACTGCAGGTATATTTATTTCTTGTTCTCCATGAACTACGGGAGTGATCCCGTCCTTTTTCAGAAGATCGGTGACCTCAGATTCCTGCTCCCCGGTTCTCATGACTACAATAAAGTTAATTAGTTTAAAAAGTTTCCTATACTCTTTCCATGTCCTTATTTTAAGGAATCCTTCACTTCCCGAAAGAAAGTAGAATTTATTGTCAGGGGAGCTTTTTATTAATTGTTTTATTGTATCGATCGTCCATGAGTATTCATCTCTTCTGATCTCAGTATCATCAGGGATTAGTTCCGGATAAGGTTCAAGTCCGGCTTCCAGCATCTTCCATCGAAGAGCTGCAGAAACGATCTGATCTCCGTCTTTGTGTGGCGGCTTTGCAGATAAAATATATCTGATCGAATCGAGGTTAAAATGATTCAGCACACGGAGGCCAATGTCAATATGTCCGTTATGAACCGGATTAAAAGTACCTCCAAGTATTCCTGTTCTTTTATCAGTCCTCATTTAGAAGTTTAAAAAGTTTGTTTTTAAGGCGATTAAGATTGATCTCTTTAAGTGCTGATATTTCCAATAATTCAAGTCCCTCTTTTCCGCAATACTCCCTTAACTTAAGAAGTTCATTGCTTTCCTCAACATTATCCAACAGGTCGATCTTATTTGCAACAACAAGGTGCCGCTTTCTCAACAACTCTTTTTTATATGAACGAAGTTCGTTCAATAGTATTTTAAGCCTTGTAACCGGATCTGCACCGGAAGCGTCTCCCAGATTTATCAAAAATACAAGAACCCGGTTCCTCTCAATGTGCCTGAGGAAATCGGTGCCCATTCCTTCACCTTTATGGGCACCTTCAATTATTCCAGGGATATCAGCTATCACAAGGCTTTCATATCCCTGATATACTACACCGAGATGGGGTGTTAATGTTGTAAATGGATAATCCGCGATCTTGGGTCTTGCGCCACTGAGTTTTGAAATAAGAGTTGATTTTCCTGCATTTGGAAATCCGACAAGTCCTGCAAAAGCGATAAGCTTTAATTCGAGTATAACTCTGATCGATTCTCCAGGTTTCCCCTTTTTTGCTTTTGTGGGAGCCTGATTAATTGAAGATTTGAATCTTACGTTACCGGCACCGCTTTTTCCACCTTTAGCGATCACAAATTCAATGCCTTCATCATTAAAGTCAAATATTACCTCTTCTTCGGGGAAGGTTTTAACGATTGTTCCTGCCGGCACTTCCATAATCCTGTTCTCCCCATGCTTGCCTGATCTGTTGTTGCCTGAACCGTTACCGCCGTTTCCGGCTTTTATATGATGATTGCTTTTGAAATCTATTAGTGAGCTGACATTTTTCCTGCTTATCAGGACAATATCTCCGCCATCTCCGCCATCTCCACCGTCGGGACCGCCTTTGGGTATGAATTTTTCTCTTCTGAAACTTGTAGAACCATCTCCACCTTTCCCTGCGGAAAAAATTACATTTGTCCTGTCTATAAACATGTTCAGTTATAAATTGGAAAGACTTTAAGATAAGGCTTCTTCAGAGCGACTTTTAGCAGTAGATCTGAAGATTGCCGGTTAATTTGGTATGACCTCTACAAACTTTCTTTTATTTCTGGTGACAAATTTCACAACACCGGTAGAGAGAGCGAATAATGTATCGTCCTTTCCGATGCCGACATTAAGTCCCGGTTTGAATTTTGATCCACGCTGCCTTATTATGATTGAGCCTGCATTTATCTGTTCTCCGCCGTATTTTTTAACACCGAGCCTTTTGGAGTTACTGTCTCTGCCATTCTTTGCGCTACCACCAGATTTCTTATGTGCCATTGTTAATTCTCCTCTGTTTTTTCTGCAGGTTTTGTTTTAGGCTTCGGTTCTGCTTTTACTTCAATTTTCTCAATCAGGATCTTGTGCAGCCTTTGTCTGTGCCCCTGAGTCCTTCTATATTGTTTTTTTGATTTCTTTTTGAAAACAATGATCTTAGGTGCTTTGATCTCCTCTAAGATCTTTGCCTTAACTTTAGCGTTCTTCACATAGGGAGTCCCCAACAGAGTGGTCTTTCCTTTCAGCAAAAGAATGTTATCAAAAACAAAATTATTCAGTTTCTTTTCTTTCTCTCCAGTTAACAATTCAACTTCCAGTATATCTCCCTCTTCAACCTTATACTGTTTCCCGCCTGTTTCAAGAATAGCAAACATCACATTACTCCTATATTTTATATACCTGGAACTTATATCATAAACTTCAATTTATTTCAAGTTGAGGAAGAATTTTATTGTCTTTTTTAAGGGAAAACGTATGAAAACAGAGGAAAAAACGGCTAAATAGTGCTATATTGTTGAAAAATCGGAATAACAGTGAAATATAGGCAGTATACAACTTCGAAAAGGCTGACATTCCCTATATATCTACAAAAACAGC
>JAGLQR010000114.1 GCA_023136725.1 Candidatus Aminicenantota bacterium | reverse complement strand
TATGGCTTGTACCGGAAAATCCGGAGTTTGATCCTATTCATGATCCGTTCGAACTTGTAGGGAAGGTGATCGGGGTATTGAGGAGGTATTGATCTTGATATCTCCCTTTGTGCTCCATATTGATATCGATGCATTTTTTGCCGCAGCGGAAGTGATGATGCGCCCCGGCCTTAAGGGAAAACCGGTAATAATAGGGGGGATGCCTGATGAGCGGGGCGTTGTAAGCACCGCTTCCTATGAAGCAAGAGAGTTCGGAGTACACTCTGGTATGGCGTTGAGGAATGCTGCCCGAAAATGCCCGGACGGGATATTTCTAAGGGGCAGGTTTCATATATACGAAAGGATATCCGGTCAGTTCTTTAAATGTCTTTCAAGGTTTTCCCCCGTGGTTGAAGCTGTATCGGTGGACGAGGCATATATTGATCTAAGCGGGATGAAGTATTTTCGTTCTTCCGTATATGAGATCGTATCCAGGATCAAGGATACGGTTGAGAAGAGTATCGGGCTGAAGGTGTCAGCCGGATTGGGGTATACGAAGCTCGGGGCTAAACTGGCTACTGAGGCTGCAAAGCCGGGCGGGATATTTTTTATGGATGATGAGAAAGAATTTATTTCGGGCCTGTCTCTGGAAAAGATACCCGGGATAGGGCCGCATACACTGGTCATACTTCAGGGGATGGGGATAAAGAGGGTTCATGAACTGAGGGAGAAGAATTTTTCATTATGGAAGAGGGTGATAGGACACTATTTCTACTCTTCCGCGGGGGAATACAAAAAGAACAGGGAGCCGAAGACCAGGAGTTTCAGCAGAGAAACGACTTTCATGAATGATATTCGTGACAGAAATATGATCCTGTCCCATCTCGCATACCTGCTGGACAGGCTTTCTTTCTATCTGGTGGAAAAGGGACTCTATGCTGGCAGGGTAGAGGTTAAAGTAAGATTCAGTGATTTCTCCACATTTACGGCGAGGGTTTCTCTCGACCTTCCTACGTACTCATATCAGGATATATGGAAGAGGTCGGTGCCCCTTCTCGACAAGTTATTAAAAAAGAGGAAATTGCCTCTCAGACTTGTTGGTATCAAGGTGGAGGATATCACTGATAACAGGTCCCTTCTCCCTTTTGTTTCGATAAGGGGAGAGAAACTGAGCAGAACAATAACAGCTATCAAAAAGAAACACGGATTTTCATCTATTTTTACGGCAAGAGAATTTCTCCTCAACAATGTCTATCCGGTGGAAAAGGAGGGTGTTGTTCTAAAGACCGCATCATTGACAAAATAACCGGATAAAAGCGATTTGAGTGAATTGAGAATATCTTGTCTCCTTGACTTTTAAAATTTTAATTTATTATAATAAAAGTGATTCCGAAACCGGAGGTGAAATGGATAAAGGAAAATGTTCGCACCGTTGGGAGATGGAAAACGTCTTATACGGATATATAATCACGGAAAAATGTTTTAAATGTGACAAAGTATCGAACTATTTCACCCTGGAACATACACCTCCCCTGGAGGAATACAGGGATGAAGAACACTTTTGGAATGTTATGAAAAGTGATCAGTCCTTTAAATTCAATTTGAAATGTACTGAGTGTGAAACTGTTGTTGATTATGAGGAACTTTTGGGCCTGATGATGTGTACAGGTTGTGATAAGGATTGTGAAGTGGATGTAGAATTCAAAAAACTGGAAGCTGAAAGGATTTGGGTTTATGTTGCTTTTGGTTTTCTCCCGATTGAGGAGAAGGTCCAGCTTTCTGATGAAAAAATAAAGATACTTGAGGATTATTTTAACCAGAGGAGGAGATCTCCTAATTCAAGTATAAAGATCGTTTCCCATACAAAGGTAAAGGAGATTTCAACTTGTTATGCCGAGGTTATTAAAGATGTCAATATGGTTTCTTTAACTGCCGAGGAAGATATTACCTGATCTACTAAAATATATGCAGGAGGAAATTGATGAAGCTTCAAAAAATTGTTGAAAACTTAGAGCTGAAGCCTCTGACAAAAACAGAGGACAAAGAAATTGAGGGAGTGTTCATTTCCGATATGTTATCCGATGTAATGAGTAGCGCTAAAGCAGGTGATCTGTGGGTCACCGTGCAGACCCATAAGAATATAGTTTCTGCATCCAACCTTGTAGATATAGGAGCTATTATTATTGTTCACGGGAAAAGTGTACCGGATGAGACAATCGAAATTGCAAACCGTTTTCATGTTAGTATATATTCCACTTCATTATCCACATTCCAGTTGGCAGGCAAATTAGTTGCTTTAGGGTTAAATCCCTGACAGCACTAAGTAATGCCTGAAACCAAACTTTTTTATACAGAACTTAATGATATAAAGACTTCTTTGCAGGCAGATGTAATTGTAGGCGAAGATAATCTGAATAAAAAAATAGCAGGGATTTATGCATCTGACCTGATGAGCGATGTCCTGGCCTATGGGAAACCGGGTTCCTGTCTCCTGACCGGACTAAATACGATCCAGGCTGCAATATCCTCTTATATGGCAGAATTCGATGCAATAGTATTTATCAGAGGGAAGAACCCCGGAAAAGATATCTGCAAATTTGCTGAGGAAAAGGGTCTTGTCATACTTAGGACAAAATCTGATATGTATGAGTCCTGCATTAAAATAGCGGAAACAGACGGGAATCTCCATATTTCAAAAACCCGATTATCCGAAGGGAAATTATCTGATAATCTTTTAACACACGAATTTTTCATTGACGGGAGCGATTTTTCTTCTGCAGGATTTGTTTCAACACAGATAAAGTCCACTCTTAAAGGTGTCGGGTATGATCCGGAACTTATCAGAAGAATTGCTATTTCAACTTACGAGGCTGAAATGAATGTATTCATGCACGCAAGGAAAGCAAAAGTTACTCTAAAGGCCAGTGAGAGTGAGGTGAGGGTGATCGTTGATGATGAAGGGAAGGGAATTCCTGATGTTGAACAGGCTATGCAGGAAGGGTATTCCACATCGACCGATGAACAGAGAGCTATGGGATTCGGTGCGGGGATGGGGCTTCCCAACATAAAAAAGAATACTGATAAATTGAAGGTTTCATCTGATGTGGGAAAAGGTACTCTTGTTGATATGAGGTACAGTGTTAAATGAGCAAAGACCATTTTTATCATGCTTTGAAACTGGAATCAGAAAGTTGTGGTGGGAAATTGAAGTGTATGAATGCGTGTCCCACCAATGCCATCAGATACCGGAAAAAGAAAGCTGTTCTGATCAATGATCTGTGTATTGACTGCGGGGAGTGTATAGAAGTATGTCCGGATAATGCATTCCTTCCTGTTATAGACGGGATGGAAGATTTTAAGAATTCAAAATATCTTATTGCCATTCCATCCTCGGTACTCTATTACCAGTTCGGCCCGGATGTTACACCGCCGATAATACATAAAGCCTTGAAAGAGATCGGATTCGATCAGGTCTTTGATATTTCCGATTTCAGTGAAGAGATCGCTTATGCGTCAGTACACCATCTTAACAAGCATCCGGAACTCAAGCCTATGATCAGCTCATTTTGTCCTACTGTTGTCAGACTTATTCAGGTTATATATCCAAACCTTGTCAAATTGATCGAACCGATCAATGTACCGAGAGAGATACTAGCAAGAATACTGAGAGAGAGATTGCCGAGGGAACTGGGTTTGAATAAAAATGATATAGGAATAATATATTTGACTCCATGCCCTGCTATGACTGTTTCTATAAAACAGCCTGCTGAAAAGGGAGTCTCACAGATTGAAGGGGCCGTTACCATAAAAGAGATTTATAACCTTATTCTTCCTCTGATAATGAACTATCAGAAGCAGGGAGAGATAAATTCTAAAGAAAACACTCATTTCGGAAAAGGGTGGGGTGTACTTGGACATATCTCGAGAGATCTCGGGGAGAACCGCTGCCTGGCTGTATCAGGTCTTAAGCATATCAAAAAAATACTTGATGATATAGAAAATTCAAAACTGAGGGATATAGATTTTATTGAGGCACTTGCATGTGCCCAGGGATGTCTCGGCGGTCTTTTCTGTGTTACTAATCCTTATATTGCCAAGCATAATTCCATCCTGATGGAAAAAAAATCAAAACCAAGTCTTCCAATTAATGAAGATGAAGTTATAAGAAAATATAATGAAGGTTTGTATCTTCTCGAAAGTCCAATCCTTCCACGTCCCACAAGATCATCACAAAACGACCTGGCTTTATCTGTAAAACGTATAAAACAAAAAGAGAGGATCCTGCAGAAATTACCTCATAAAGACTGCTGTCTCTGCGGTGCCCCCACTTGTGAAACCTTTGCAGAAGATTGTGCCTACGGTGAAGCAGATCTGACCGATTGCATTTTTTTTTCAGAATAAAATAAAAGCTGCGTTGAGGAGTTTTTTATATGAAAAAAATTGAAAAAGGTATCAATGAGATTCTAAAGAATTTTTCAGATGAAGAAGGTAATCTTATTCCTATTCTTCAGGAAGTACAGACAAAGTTCGGACATCTGTCTCCTGAAATTATTGAAAAGATATCCGGGTTCCTGAAAATAACTGAGAATAAGATTTTTGGTGTTGCTTCATTTTATTCTCAGTTCAGGTTCAATCCAAGGGGGAAGCATTCGATAACCGTTTGCCTTGGCACTGCCTGCCATGTCAGGAACGGGGAGGTATTACTTAATACACTTGAAAGAGATCTTGAGATAGGGACAGGAGAATGTACTGTTGACAAGCGGTTTGATCTTGACAGAGTAGCCTGCCTCGGGTGTTGTGCACTTGCCCCTGTTTTAAAGGTCGATGATGATATTTATGGAAATGTAACTGTTGTACAGATAAAGGAGATATTGGAGAAATATGAATAAATTTAAATCAATTATCAGTGATAGTGAGAAAGAATGGTCTGATCTCCAGAATTCCAAAGTCCCCGTTATATATCTGGGTACAGCATCATGTGGGATGGCAGCAGGTGCCAATAAAGTAAAAGAGGTGATCAAGTCAACTTTAAAAAGGGAAAAAATAAAAGCAAAATTTGTAGAAGTGGGATGTATCGGCCCGTGTTATCTGGAACCTCTGATGGATATAGCCATGCCGGGCAGTCCGAGAATATCATATGGGAATGTAAATGAAAGACTTGCAAAGAAGATTCTTGAAAAGAATCTTATTGAAGGAGATTCTCTGAAAAAAATGGCATTAGGTCATTTTGGAAATGACGAATATGATGGAATAGACCGGTTTTTTGATCAGCCTATGATTAAACATCAAACAAGGATAGTTCTGAAAAATTGCGGTATTATCGATCCTGAGAATATCAGGCAATACATCGCTCTCGGTGGTTATCAGGGTTTCTATAATATTCTTGGGAAAAAACCTGAGAATGTTATTGATGAGATCACTAAATCCGGTTTAAGGGGAAGAGGCGGTGCCGGATTCCCCACCGGAAAAAAATGGGAGATCGCAAGAAATTCAAAGAGTGATGAAAAATATCTAATATGTAATGCGGATGAAGGTGATCCCGGTGCATTCATGAACAGATCTCTGCTGGAAGGGGATCCCCACTCTGTTCTTGAAGGTATGCTTATCGCATCTTATGCAATAGGAGTGAGAAAAGCCTATATATATATTCGAGCCGAGTATCCTTTAGCAATTAAAAGGCTGAAGATCGCAATTGATCAGATGTATGAAAAAAAGCTGCTGGGAAATGACATTCTTGGATCAGGATTCGATCTTGAGATCAGGATAAAAGAGGGAGCTGGTGCATTTGTTTGTGGAGAGGAGACTTCTCTGATCAATTCTATTGAGGGGAAAAGGGGAATGCCAAGGACCAAACCCCCATTTCCGGCTGTTTCAGGATTGCTGGGGAAACCAACAATTATCAATAATGTGGAAACATTGGGAACTATTGCTCAGATCATCTTAAATGGCTCGTCCTGGTATAAACAATTCGGTGTAAAGGATAATTATGGAACTAAAACATTCTCGCTTGTGGGAAAGGTAAGAAGGACGGGCTTGATCGAAGTTTCCCTTGGAACCTCATTGAGGAAGATCATCTTTGATATTGGTGGCGGATCATTAAAAAAATTCAAGGCTGTACAGTCAGGTGGCCCTTCCGGAGGTTGTATACC